>DATDCV010000093.1:0-6763 GCA_036524155.1 Verrucomicrobiia bacterium | reverse complement strand
GGAGAGACTCTTTCCTATTGGCACCAGCGGATCTTGCAGGAGAGAGGAAACGAAATCCCCATCATCGCCATGGGCGACTTCAACGACGACCCCTTCGATGAGTCACTCCAGACTCATGCCTGTGCCACGCGCGAACGAGCGGACGCGGAACGCGCGCGCACCGCCGCCTCCTTCTACAACCTCGCCTGGCGATACCTCCAGCAGCCGGGGCAGGACCACAACGGAAACCCGAAGTTGCTACACGGTACTCTCTACTTCGACGGGAACGGGAACCTGTTCGACCAGCTTCTTGTCTCCAAAGGGCTTTTGCTCCCGAACAGCCCCCTCAAAGTCGACGAAACCACAGCCCGCATAGAGCTGTACCCGGAGATGGTCGACCACCGGGTTGCGCATGGGCCGATTCGCTTTGGCCTCCCGAAAGGCGATGCGGCGCACAATGTCAACACCTCGGGCTTCAGCGACCATTTCCCCGTCTCGGTCATCCTACAGGAGCAATAAGCCAACTACTGCTCCCATTCAGCTCCATCCCCCCGCGTCCGACTCCACGGCGCATTCATGGAGACCCCCTCCGTCTGTGGTGAGCACTTCTGGCCGGACAAGAAGGAAGAGCACTTGGCCTCCTGTCACCCTCCCCACCGTTCCCGGTATCCTCCGAGGAAGTGAGATCGGAGTTCAAGGTCAGCTGCGAGGGGTTGAGAACGAAGCTCTGCACCTGCGTGGGCTCGTGTGCCTGGCGGTGGGGCTGAAGAAGTGAGGGATTCTATGCAGCGGATGCTTGACACGACGGGGTGCGAAGCGTGACACTTTACGTAGTGAGGCGCTCCGGCTCCTCACTCAAGGGTCCGACGGTGCCTACTGTCGGAGGAAAACCCGGGTGGTCGGGCCGCCATCCGAAGTAGTGAATTGCTTTGGCGCAATGAAGCTTCGGACGCAGTGGCCTGAGACGGAGGGTCCTCCTCTCCGCGCGGGGATAATCAATCGCCGGGGTTCAGCTTGCATCCGACAGTGGCACTGGTTGCCAGGGCAATTCAAGCCTTGTCGTTTGCCCGATGAACAAAACTATCGGTCTTCTACTTGTCGTTTACAGCCTGCTGCTCGCGGGCCTTAGTTATCTCGCGTATCATTTGGCCCCGGGGCCGGCCCGGTCCACGCTGGTTACGGGCTTGGTCGGGGGCGCGCTCTGCCTTGTCTGGGGCGTGCGGGCGCTGGCACGGAGCGGAGGGAAGGCGCTGCCGCTGCTGACGCTTATTCCCGTATGCTTGGTATTGCTGCCGCAGACGTTCGAGAGCTGGTCTCGAGAGAGTCGGACGGTGGGGATGGTGACTACCGTGCTCTTGGTGCTTTCCCTGGGGATGCTGGTGCGGATTGCCTGGTCGGGGGTGGTGTTCGACGTGCCGGCAGCCAGCCCGACGGAGAACCCGGGGGCAGAAGGACAGAAGACGGGGAAACGGGCAGCTTAGGGCGGTGGCGGACTGAGGAGCGCATGAGAGGCAGCAGCGTTACGGGGATCGTTCTGCTGGTAGCCGCGGTGCATGTGGCCGCGGTGAGTATCCTGTTTGGTCCGCGACACGCGGGCTACCTGATGTCGGCGGCGTTGAGCGCAGCGCTGATTTGGGGCGGGGTATTTGTGTTGAACAAGCGGAAGCGGCCGGCGGGTGCTGTCGCGGGGGTTGTTGTCGGCCTGGCGGTGCAGCAGGTGGCGTATCAGGTATGGAGTTCGCAGCTAGGCGGTTTTTGGTGGCCAGTGGGACAGTTTTGGGCGCTGCAGTGCCTGGTGGCATGGGGCCTGTGGAGGTTTGCACCATGAGAAGGGGGAAGGGAGGAAAGCGTGAAGGGGCTGCCGAGCGGATCGGGATGAAGCCAAGGCGGATTCGTACACTTATTGTGGATGATTCGGCATTCGTTCTGGAGAGCCCTGAAGGTTTCTTTAGGGAGCAGGATGGTTTCGAGGTGGTGCGGGTGGCGATCCGGCGGGCGTCTCCGGGGGCGAAGCTGGAGGGACGGAGATGATGCCGAGAACGGCGACGACCGGGCGGTGGGAGTTTCTGGAGATCGGCCTGGTGAGGCTGGTGCGGGCGACGGCCGGGGTGGCCGGGGTGGGCTTGCTCATCATGATGACGGTAACCTGTGTGGACGTCGTCATGCGGAAGTTGGGTCATCCACTGCCGGGCGCGTACGACTTGGTGAGGATGGCCGCCGGGGTGACGATTGCGTGCGCGCTGCCTTATACGACCGCCATCAAGGGCCATGTGACGTTGTGGCATCTGCTGCATCCGGGCAAGCCGTTGATCAAGCCGTGAGTCGCGGAGCTATTTCATGCGTATAACCTTGCGTCTCATTGTGTCGCTGGTGGTGACAGTAGCTGTCGTCGCCGCCTTCTCGGCTTATTTTCATGTGCAGCAGGAACGTTCTCGGCTGAAAGAGGAGATAGAACGCCGGTCCCGGCTGCTGGCGGAGAGCTTGCAGGAATCCGTGGTGCCCGCCATTCAAATGGGCTCCTCCGTGAACCTTCAGAGGCTAGTGGAGAAGTTTGGCAATCGCGAGCGTGTCAGAGGGATGGCCATCTTTGACGCCAAGGGGAGGGCGCTGGCGGTGACGGAAAAGCTAGCCGCCAGTTTATCCTCTGTGTCCGGTTTAGTGGTCGACGCTTTGGAGCGGAATATGGACGTGAGCACTTTTGAAACCATCGGAGACAAGCGGGTGCACGTTTATGTCATGCCCCTCCGTGCGAAGGATGTGGCGGCAGGCGCATTGGTAATGCTTCAAGACGCGGCCTATATCGAGTCGCAACTCGCCCGTATCTGGCGGATCGCGTTTTTCCGTGTGTTGGTCCAGGTATTTCTCATCGCACTGGTGACCCTGCTGGTCGTTCGCTGGAGCATCATAGGCCCCATCGCCAAAATGGCGGAGTGGATGAAACAACTTCGCGCGGGTGAGGCATCGGTGCCAACCTTCACCCTGCCCAGGGAGGACTTGTTCGCTCCCATTACCAAAGAAGTGAGCACCTTTGCCCGGCATTTGTCCGACGCGAAGGCCGCCGCCGGGGAAGAGGCGCGCCTTCGCCAGACGGCTGAATCGCTGTGGACGCCGGAGCGACTCAAGGAGCATGTGAGGGCCAAGCTGCACGGGCGGCCACTTTTTGTGGTTTCCAACCGGGAGCCTTACATGCACATGCACAAAGGGCGCAAGGTGGAGTGTATTGTACCCGCTGGCGGCCTGGTAACGGCGTTAGGGCCGGTGCTGCGTGCCTCAGGCGGCACCTGGATTGCCCATGCCGCAGGCGATGCGGATTTTGAAGTGGTGGGCGGCAAGAACCGCCTGAGGGTTCCACCCGACGATCCCCACTACACTTTAAGGCGCGTGGCCCTTACCAAAGAGGAGGAGAACGGCTACTATTACGGTTTTTCAAACGAAGGGATGTGGCCCCTTTGTCACATTGCGCATACACGGCCCGTGTTTCGCGCCGAGGATTGGGCCCAGTATCAGGCGGTTAACCGCAAGTTCGCCGAGGCTGTGGCCGAGGAATCGAATGGCGTGGAGGAGCCTTGTGTGCTGATTCAGGATTATCACTTCGCCCTGGTGCCTCGGATGATCAAAGAACTTCGTCCCGACGCCCGCATTGCGTTGTTTTGGCACATCCCATGGCCCAACCCCGAGGCGTTTGGCATCTGCCCGTGGCAGCGAGAGCTGCTTTACGGGATGCTGGGCGCCGATCTGGTGGGCTTTCACACCCAGTTTCACTGCAACAATTTTTTGGAGACCGTGGACCGGGCTCTGGAAAGCCGCATTGACTGGGAACGATTCGCGGTAAAGAAGGGCGGCCACACCACACTGGTGAAGCCTTTTCCCATCAGTGTGGCTTTTCCGGAGGCGCTGGAGGACGTGCCACCCGAGCCGGGTGCGCCGACGGAAGACCGTGCAACCTTGCTGAAGGAGATCGGTGTGAAGACGAAGTTTTTGGGGGTGGGCGTGGAACGGATGGACTACACCAAGGGCGTGCTGGAGCGCTTTCACGGCATCGAGCGCTTTTTGGAGAAGTACCCCCGCTACCAGGGCGCGTTCGCCTTTGTCCAACTGGGCGCGCCCAGCCGCACGCACATCAAACGTTACCACGATTTCCTGGCCGAGGTGGAGCAGGAGGCCGAGCGCATTAACTGGAAGTTTAAAAGCAAGGATTACAGGCCCATCGTATTGTTGATGAAGCACCACAGCCACAAGGAGATATTGCCGTACTATCGCTTGGCAGACGTGTGCATGGTGACATCACTGCACGACGGAATGAACCTGGTCGCCAAGGAGTTCGTGGCCGCGCGCGCGGACGAGGGTGGTGCGCTCATATTAAGCCGCTTCACGGGTGCCGCGCAGGAACTGCGGGACGCGTTGATCGTCAACCCGTATGACGCGGAGCAATTGGCCGATTCCATTCGCGCTGCCTTGGAAATGGATCCGGAGGAAAAGTCGGCGCGGATGCGCCGGATGCGCGAAACCTTAAGGGAGCACAACATCTACCGCTGGGCAGGGAATTTGATAGAGGAACTCACAAGAATACGGACTCCTCCGGCGACCTTGACGAAGGTTTGAGAAGGACGAGAGTGCGCAACCTGCAGAGACATTTGATGGAGGACGGAAAGGATCAGGCCGCCTCATCAGCGTAGCGGCCCGCTCGCGGTGGATTTTGGATGGAATGAGATTACATTCCTCCGACGTTTAGCGGTCGGGGAGGGATCCGCATCCCCCAGAAATGGTGTTCCATGGAAATCATCAAGCTAAGGAAGACAGTGGGCCTGGGTGATTACGCGTCGTTCGCCTCGGCGGCGGATCGACAGCCAAACCAGGACCGGTCGAGATGAATACAGTTCTGCCAGGGAAACCGTATCCTCTCGGCGCGACCTGGGACGGGGAAGGGGTGAATTTCACGTTGTTTTCCGAGCACGCCGAGCGCATCGAACTTTGCCTGTTCGACTCCCCGGACGCCAAGCGTGAGACCAGGCGGATTCCGCTGCCGGAAGCGACGAATCAGGTCTGGCACGCCTACGTGCCGGGTGTGGGCCCCGGCCAGATTTATGGTTACCGTGTGCATGGCCCATACGAGCCGGGATCCGGACACCGATTTAACCCGCACAAGGTCCTGCTGGATCCCTATGCGAGAGCGATTGGACGCCCGCTCCGGTGGGGGGACGAGCTTTTCGGCTACCGGGTTGGCGACAAGAACGCGGACCTGTCCTTTGACAAACGCGACAGCGCGGGGCTGGCGCCACTGGGCGTGGTGATCGATCCCGCCTTTGACTGGGGCGGGGACCGGCCGCCTTGCCGGCGGTGGCGCGAAACGATTATTTACGAGACGCACGTCAAAGGCTTCACCCAGCGCCATCCGGCAGTTGCGGAAGGGTTGCGAGGGACTTACGCCGGACTGGCGTGTGAAGAAAGCATCGCGCATTTCACGCGGCTGGGAGTGACGGCGGTGGAGTTGATGCCGGTGCACCATTTTGTTCAAGACCGCTGTTTGCTGGAGCGCAAGCTGTCAAATTACTGGGGTTACAACACGTTGGCATATTTTGCTCCTGAACCGCGCTACGCCTCGTCAGGGTCGCCGTTTGAGGCGGTGCGGGAGTTCAAAACGATGGTCAAGGCGTTGCACGCCGCGGATATCGAAGTGATCCTTGACGTGGTATACAACCATACTGCGGAGGGTAATCAACTGGGCCCCACACTGTCGTTTCGCGGGATCGACAACTTCGGCTACTATCGGCTGACGCATCCGGATCTGCGTTACTACATGGATTACACCGGCTGTGGCAACACGCTGGACATGACCACTCCGAAGGTGCTTCAGCTCATCATGGACAGCCTCCGTTACTGGGTGTTGGAGATGCACGTCGATGGTTTCCGGTTTGATCTGGCGGCGGCGCTCGCCCGCGAGTTCCATGCGGTGGACCGCCTGGGCGCCTTCTTCGACATCATTCATCAGGATCCCGTGATCTCGCAGGTAAAGCTCATTGCCGAACCCTGGGACCTGGGTGAAGGCGGCTACCAGGTGGGCAATTTTCCGGTGGGCTGGACAGAGTGGAACGGGAAATACCGCGACGACGTCCGCCGATTCTGGAAAGGTGACGAAGGCACGCTGTCTGAGCTGGCGACGCGCCTGTGCGGGAGCAGCGACCTCTACGAATCCAGCGGTCGCCGGCCCTCGGCGAGCATCAATTTCATCACTGCCCACGACGGCTTCACCCTGCAAGATCTCGTCAGCTACGACCAAAAGCATAACGAAGCCAACGGCGAGGAGAATCGCGACGGATCCAACGAAAACCATTCCTGGAATCACGGGGCGGAGGGCCCAACCGCTGACACGAGCGTCCTTGAGCTTCGCGATCGCCAAAGGAGGAATCTGCTGGCGACGTTGCTGTTCTCCCAGGGAGTTCCGATGATTTGCGGCGGGGACGAGATCGGCCGCACCCAACAAGGCAACAACAATGCTTACTGCCAGGATAATGAAATATCCTGGTATGACTGGAACCTGGATGAGAGGCAGCAGGCCTTTCTTGATTTTGTGTGCCGGTTGATTTCTTTTCGCCGCAAACACCCCAATCTACGCCGCCACAAATATTTCCAGGGCCGGCCCATTCGGGGAACAAACGTGAAGGACGTCGTTTGGGTTAAGGCTGACGGCGCAGAGATGACGGATGAGGAATGGTCGGCCGGCTGGCACCGGGCCCTGGGTCTGCGGCTCGATGGCGACGCCCTGGAGATCCGGGACGAGCACGGC
>DATDCV010000092.1:0-2970 GCA_036524155.1 Verrucomicrobiia bacterium | reverse complement strand
GCCCATTGGCGGTGTCCCCCATTCTGACCTGGAGGGCGCCTCCTTGCCCCATGACAGTGACGTAGCCATCCACTTCGCGCCAAACATACGGAAGAACGAGCCCGGCTGAGTAATTGCCGCCGAGGAGTTCCAGGGGCGTTTTGTACAAGACTAACACCGAGTCGGAGTAGGCTTGGGCGTGGGAGTCAAACGTGTTCAACCCGCCGAACGGGAGCGGGCGGCCGCTGGCGCCGGCGTCGTAGTACATAAAATAATTAGCCACAGCGAGGCCCGGCCTGGCGGGCAGCGCATCAATGAAGGAGGCCATCCCGCCGGGGGCGTAATGTCCGCTCCCGGCTTCTTCGGCCAAGGCGCTGGCAGCGCAGGCGGCACCCACGGCGAGCGCAAGGGAGACTGCTGTTCTGTGTTTGAGAAGCGTATCCATTGGATTCATTGTTTTGGAGGTCGCTTTTTCTGCTTGAGTTTTGCATGGCACGGGCCAGGCGCTTCAATTCTTGCGTGGAATCGCTTCCTGGCTAAAGGCGAAGTCGGTCAGCACTCCCTGTTTGTCGAAAAAGAAGATGGCGCGGTCGTAGAACGGACGTAGACTTTGTGGCCCTTCTTGAGTTTATCGAAGCCCTCGACGCCTTTGGCCACCTGCACAGTCAGCGTCCGCATCGGTCCCTGGAGGGTGACGGTGCGCGCTTTGCGGTGAAGGGCCACGACGTCCGCGATCACCTCGCCCCGCTGGACGATCACACCCGCCGGTCTCTCTCCAAGCGGCGCCCGGACGACATCCACCGAATCGGCTCGCCCGGGCGGCCTTGCGACTCCGGACACTCCTAGGATCGTGACGGTCTCCTGATATTTCAACGCGACTTTGTCACCATTCTGAAGTCAAGGCAGAGGGCTGCTCGTGCCGTTGACAGGACGCGCCTTCCCATCACTGGCCCGCGCGAACGAACACTGGCTACCAGATCCCGTTTTTGGGGGTGACGCCAGCAGCCTGTCAGCCCGCTCTCAGCAACGCGGACACTTCCTCGTCAGTCGTCTGAGAAAACTCGTCGTAATAACGCCCTACGGCGTCGAACCAGGGATCGACGTGCAGAGCGATCACTTCGTCGGCCACCTTCTGCAGACGTTCGACCGCGTGCGTGGAGGCGACCGGAGCTGCGACAGTTATTCTTCGCGCATGCTGTTTCCTTGCTGACAGTACCGCCGCTTCCGTCGTAGCGCCGGTCGCCAGGCCGTCGTCGACCAGGAGCACGAGCTTGTTCTCGGCCGTCATAACGCCGCCTTGGTGAAACCTGGCCTGGTAGGACTTGAGGCGGTCCTTTTCCTCCCGAAGCACGCCCTCTAATTCGTGCCGAACGATTGGATTGGCGCCAATCACCGCTTCATCCAGCACGACGACATCTCCCTCCGCCAATGCGCCGACGGCGAATTCGCGGTGAAGGGGATGGCCCAACTTTCGGACGACCAATACGTCGAGCCGGGCACCGAGGCGGCGCGCAACTTCCGCCGCAACGACCACCCCACCGCGCGGCAACCCCAAAACCACGTCCACCCTCAGTTCGCGGGCCGCCAGAAACCGGCCGAGCTTTTGCCCCGCATCTTTACGGGATGCAAATACCATAACCAATGGGTCGGCTCGCTGGCGCAAAAAAGCAACAAGAAGCGGCACCCTCGGCGCCCCGCCGATGAGACTGCTGGTTTACGGGCTTCGCGAGGTGTTTCAGGTAACCGTCGTCCCGACGCGTTCGCCCATCACGACGCGCTTGAGGTTGTGCGGCCGGAACAGGTCGAACACGATGATCGGCATCTTGTTGTCCATGCAGAGCGAGAACGCTGTGGAATCCATCACTTTTAGCTGCTTCTGCAAGGCATCCAAATACGTAATTTGCGAAAACCTCTTGGCCTTTGGGTTCTGCTTCGGGTCGCTGTCGTAAATGCCGTCAACTTTGGTCGCCTTCAGGATCACTTCCGCGCCGATCTCGTTTGCGCGCAGCGCCGCTGCGGTGTCCGTCGAAAAGAAAGGGTTCCCCGTGCCCCCGCCAAAAATCACCACCCGGCCCTTCTCGAGATGGCGCACTGCCCGTCGGCGGATGAACGGTTCAGCCACCTGGGCCATGGTGATCGCGCTCTGCACGCGCGTCGCCACGCCGATCTTCTCCAGCGCGTCCTGCAAGGCCAGGGCGTTGATCACCGTCGCCAGCATGCCCATGTAATCGCCAGTTGCCCGTTCAATGCCCCGCTCACTGCCGCTGATACCGCGGAAGATGTTACCTCCGCCGACCACTACTACGACCTGGACTCCGAACTCGCGCACCTCGCGAATTTGCCGAGCCATGTTGCCGACGGCCTCAGGTAAGATGCCAATGCCGGCTTGGCCGCCCAGCGCCTCTCCGCTCAGCTTCAACAAAATGCGCCCGTACTTGGGTTGCTTATTTGGTTTCATGCGCGGGTTTCTTAGGCGTGTGGTTAGAAAAATCTGCCCCGCGTTGTACCACCCCCAAACCCTGCCGTCAACCATCCGCTGTCGGCCGACCTGCTGAACACCTGCCTCCGTGCTGAGAGTCAGGAAGACAGCTATACGCACCGACATAAGTCGCGCCGCGTGAGGGCACGCGGCGCAAGCATTTATGACGTCCAGTATAGATCGCCGCGAAGCAGTTCACGGTTCTTGTCAGTTACCTGCTATCAGTTACAGTCCTGCCGCAGGATGCAACACGCAAGCTCGACCCCAGCATCGCCAGTGCAGACCGCGCCCGAGTCCATGCAAGCAGATGGGCGCCCGTGGGTTCTGCCCGGTCTGCTGTTCCTGTTCACGGCCACCTTGCTCCTGTTTGCGATTCGCTTTACCGCCCCACCGGATTTGATGGACCGCGACCAGGAACGCCCGGCGGCTTACATCCTCGATGTACTCCGCCATGGCCACTGGCTGGTCCAGACCGATTTGAGAGGCCAGATCACCTCCAAGCCGCCGCTCTA
>DATDCV010000091.1:0-4482 GCA_036524155.1 Verrucomicrobiia bacterium | reverse complement strand
TGCAGTACGTCCTCAGCCTCCGCATGGCTCAGTCCGAGCGCCCGCCCGTACAGCAGCAATCTGGAGGCCTGGGACTCATACAGCGCCTCGCACCATGTCCTTTGTTCATCAACCGTCACAGCTTGCTGGTTCACCTTAAATGACACCGCCTAACCTGAATTTGTATATCGTAGTGAGCAAACTCATTCGACGCGACTATCTTCTCTTGTAGTGTTAAACACTACATAAAAATCCGGTGCAATCAGTACAGACACCGGCGCCTTGCCAGTGTATAAGGGTAACTACAGTACGGCACGGGCTCGGGTAGTCTCTTGCACATAAAACGTGAATGTGGTAATCAATGCGGAGCCTGCCACCCGGGGTCGAAGCGGCGGTCTGACGAAGGGTCGTGGACTGGGTCCTTCCCACTAGCCCGGTAAGCCCGGCCACCCATGTCTCAGGCCGCCGCTTCGTCTCCGGTTAAGGCGAAGGAATTTCAAAGGCTGTTCCACGCCCCGCGCAGCCGGCTGCTTTTCCGTTCCCTCCTTAAGCAATCGTCCTGTATAGTCCCCGCCATGCCAGTCGAGAACCGCATCGTGAAGGTCCAGAAGCGCAATCGCGCGCTGGTGAAATTCGACGCTGACCGGATACGTCGGGCGATTATGCGCGCGGCGCAGTCTATTGGCGGATTCCAACAGGATTTCGTCCCGGGTATTAACGACAAGCTCTTCGAAGCCTGGAACACCGATGAAAAGATCGCGGACTTCCTCGCCGACATGGTCGTGCTCTGCCTGAATTCGGAGCCGCATTATCTGACGGCCAACTTCCCTCCCACCATTGAGCTGATCCAGGACGAAGTGTTGCACGCGCTGCGCAGCTACGGGTTCCAGAATACGGCCGACGCCTATGCGTGCTATCGCTGGGGCAGGCACTGGCTGCGGGAAGGCGCCTTTCCTCCCGAAAAGTTTGTCGGCAATGGGTTTCCCGAGGCCGAGATGGCGGCGACCCTGGCTTCGAACCGCCGCCACGGTTGTGACACCGTCGCCGGCCTCAATGAAATCGTCCGTAGCGGAAGGATCAAACCACTCGTGGACGATGCCCTCGCTGTCTACGAACAATCACTGGCGGACGCGGAGGCCAAAGTCGTTGCCCGCCTGAATGCCGGGGACCCCCTGCGGATGCTTTGGGTCACCGGCCCCAGCTCTTCCGGCAAAACCACCACCACCGTCAAGCTCACCGAACGCCTCCAGAAACGCGGTCTGCGCTTCCTGATGCTCAACCTTGACGACTATTTCTGGTCTCTGGTCGAGCATCCGACCGACTGGATCAACGATCGGAATTACGAGACCCCTGAGGCGATGGACATCCAGTTGCTCAACCAGCATCTGAAAGCTCTGCTGGACGGCCAAACGGTCGAGAAGCCGGTTTACAGCTTCAAGGAAGGGCGGCGCGTGGCTAACAAAACGGTCCGGCTCGAGCGGGACCAGATCCTGCTGCTGGATTGCCTTCACGGCCTCTACCCCCCGATTACGGAGGGCATCGATGCCTCCGCGCAGTTCCGGCTCTACATTGAGACTCAGAATGTGCTTTACGAAGGTGACGGCAGCAGCAAGCGGCTGACGAGATTCACCGATCTGCGTCTCATCCGGCGCATGTTGCGCGACGCGCAGCATCGCAACCACAGCCCGCTCCTAACCCTTTTGCATTGGCATTATGTCCGCGCGGGCGAACTGTTCAGCATCATACCGCTGCGCGGGCTCGCCGACTATGCGGTCAACGGAGGCTTTCCCTTTGACCTGGCGGTGCTCAAGCCGTTCTTCTCCGGCACCGAAAGTTACCTGCCGCGTCCCGAAGCCTTTCAGTCTTATGGTGGATTTGTCGATGCCCGTATTCGTTATGAGCGTGTCAAAGACTTGCTCGACTCCATCGAGGGTCTGCGGCGTGATGACCTGGCGGGATACGAAGTCATCCCGGGCGACGCGGTTGTGCGGGAGTTCATCGGCGGCAGCACCATCAGAATCCCGCACAACGAATAACTCAATTCTTCCAGCCGACTACCCCGGAGACGAGCACATTGATTCCCATGTCCAGCACTGCCAGCAGATAGAGCACAATGGCGCACTTGAATGCCAGACGTCTCAGCCTGGCCTCTTCCAGAACTACAACCAGGGCAGTGACGCCTATCGATTGGATCATCAGCGCGGTGTCCAGCATGGACCATAGCTTGAAGTTGAAGCCGCCGGTAAAGACGGAAACCACAAGAAAAAAGGCCTGGATACCGAGGAAGAGTTTGACTCGAGTCATCTCGTCAACCGGCGGGTTTGGCGCCTTTGGCGGATCCGGGTTTCGGACCTCGTTCTGAAGTTCTGGGTTCATGTCCGGGATTGTCCGCCAAACCGGGACTGTTGCCAATCAGATTACCGGGGCTTGGGCAGTTTGGCCTCTCTCAGCGCGGTTTCGTACGGCAGGGGCAACTTGACGGGCTGGCTGTCGGCCGACCACCAGCGCGGCGTCTCAGAGTAGATCCAAACATATTCATCGGCTTGGTTCAGCGCCTCCCGCGCGCTGGTTTCCAATGCGGCAGGAGAAAAATAATTCCTGGAAAGATCTTCCGTGCTCCAACCGTTCTTGCGCCAGTCTTGATCCAGCCAGATGCCAAACCCGATGGAGATCCTCTTCAGGTATGCTGGCGGGTCTCGCACAATCGGGAGCAGTCTCCGGGTCGTCCCTTCACGCGCGGCAGCAAACTGCGCAGCCGTTTTGTAGCCGTAAGCGGTTTCATGGCCATCAACGATCCGGGTCTCGCCTCTGGCCGCCTCGATCATCCCGTCCAAGAAAGGTGCCAGCAGGCCATAATGGACGTCGGCCAGCGAACCCTTGCCCGAGTAGGATTCCACCCAGGGCAGGGAATAACCGAACGTCAGAAACACAGTCAGGCCGGGGTAACCTTCCTGGAAGGCCTTCATTACTTCCCGGCCTCGCAAACGCACCTGAGCGGCGTAGACCTCCCATCCTTTGGATTTGACGTCGCGCTGTTTGCGGTAGTCGAAGAGGGGTTCGTTGTACTGCTCGATATCAAAAAGGAGGCCGGGACAATGCCCAGCGCGGGCGAGCCGGGCTGCGAGCCTGGCGTTTTGGAGCACGGCGGAATAGTCATCGAACCAGTCGATCTTCGCCGGCGTGGTGTTGAAACGCAGGAAGTTCTCCCTGAACCTGCCGAATCGTGTGGCCCGCAAATCCGCAAAAGCCGCGGCCAGGTCCGCTTCAGTGAAGGCGTTAGTGCCCCAGGAATCCCAGGTGAAACTGCCTTTAGCGCCATCCGTCTTTTGGAAGTTCGCGTGAAAGACGCAACCGTCGAAGGGCGTCTTCTGCATTTCCACGATGTGCGCCCGCAGGAACGCGGTGTCCGGCTCATCCCAGCCAAACTCAATCAGCTTCTTTGCGTGCCTTTCCGCCGCTGGCAAGGTTTGAGCCGCCGCCAGCAGGAGAAACGCGGCGGCTAGAGTGGGGACCGTGAACAATTGGTGGCGGAATCGAATCGGGTGTGCTGACATGGTGGCTTTGTTTGGTTTGTTACGGCCCGCTGCCAGTCCAAGGGAACCTGAAGCGGCATGACCCTGTCAAGGACGTGAGCAAGCGGCCTTTTCTGGACGCGGGCATGGATAAATTACTGGTCACCCTGGCCATCTCTCGCGCACGTGGCGGAGCAGGGAGAATCTTTGGCCGTGGCCTGCGTAATTCGGCACAATCCCAATTCGGCCGAGGCGAGGAACCTCCGGCGGATGGGCGGCGGTTCCCACTCTCCTCGGGGAGTTGCGCTTTAGAGCGAGAGGCGGGCATGAGACTTTAGGACGGCGGAGACTGAGGGGAGGAGATCGAGGCTGGCGAATTGCTTGTATTCGCCGTTATAGGGCCAGGAGGTGCGGATGCCTTGGTGGTCGCGTTTTTGGAACCAAGAAGCGACTTGTTCGACGGCGGCTTGTTCGAGGTCGTCGGGGAGCGCGGTTTGACCGGCGCCGGGGGTGGTGCCGGGGAGGACGTAGCCGCCGGTGTAGGTGACACGAGCGGTGGCGGGAAAGGCTAAAGGCTGAAGGCTAAAGACTAAAGGGGACTGCAAGGAAATGATGCAGGAGGCGCGGACCAGGTATCTGATGGCGGTCTGCTCGACCCAGCCTTCGGTCTCGTCGGTCTTGAGCTCGAATTTTGTCACGGACTCGATTGGGTAACGGGTGGCGATGATTTCGGTATCGTCGGGGAAGAACTCCTGGGTGGCATCGACCTGGCGGGCGAGTGTGCGGCGAGTCTCTCTGTCGAAGCGGGCGGAGACGGCTTTGATGGCGGTGGTGAGGAGGGCGTCGTACTGGGTGTCGGTTTCGAGGATGCCGAGGCGGGATTTGACGGTGGCTAATTGAGTAAGCATGAGGGTGGTTGGAGGGTTGAAGGGTTGAAGGGTTGAAGCGTTAAAGCGTTAAAGCGTTGAAGCGGCGGGGGAGTGGGGGATGG
>DATDCV010000090.1:0-4515 GCA_036524155.1 Verrucomicrobiia bacterium | reverse complement strand
GTGTTCATTTACGACGGTCTGGGGCGGCTGCGGATTCGGCGGGAGTACCAGGGTCCGCCCACGGGGCGGCCATTCGGGCCAACCGTTCCGACCACCAGCCTGCCGCTGGTCAGCGAAACGCGCTACATTTATGATGGCTTGCGCGTGATCCAGGAGCGCGACAGCAACAACGTCCCGCTAGTCAGTTACACGCGAGGCGTGGACCTCAGCGGCACGCTGGAGAGCGCCGGCGGGATCGGCGGATTGCTCGCCCGTTCAAGCGGCTATTCGAGCGGCAACTGGACGAACCACAATTATTATCACCCTGACGGAAACGGGAACATCACGTACCTGGTGAACAGCAGCCAGGGCCTGGCGGCGAGCTACCGCTACGACCCGTTTGGAAACACGATCTCCTCCAGCGGTACCCTCGCGGCCGCGAACGTTTACCGCTTCTCCAGCAAGGAAATCCATATCAACAGCGGGATGTACTATTACTTGTACCGGTTCTACGATCCGACTTTGCAGAGGTGGATAAATAGGGATCCGGTGGACGAGCCAGGATTCAATCTTGCCCGGCGGAATCGCGCCACCATATCTCTTGGCGAGCCTAACATGTACCTGTTTGTGTCTAACGACCCGGTCTCCAACTCCGATCTATTCGGCCTGAGGCTGATCGATCCTGGCCCGCCCCACCTCCCTTCAGGAACGTACTTTGATATTGTAATCGCACCGGGAGGAGGTAGCTATTCTTGCTTCATTTGCGTCGTCTTCGGGATCTCGAAGTCGAAGACCCCGAACGCGGCCTCCCTCAAGTTCTGCCTTGGCGTCGCTAAGGCTCGCTACCGCTCCATGGCCGCCGCAGGAAACGCCGCCGGGGCAGACGCCGCTTGTCAACTCATCGACGATTGCTATAAGAAATGGTATTGAACATGAACGATGTCGCAGGCATCGCGTCAGAGATGCCACCCTGGTTCCCTAAGCTGATCACCGGGCCGCCAATATTCGGGAAAAGAAAAGACAGATTAGTGCTAGAAATTCTTGATCTAGGAGGGATGGAACTGTTGGAAACCGAGTGCGGACTGCCCCTCAGGAACCAGATGGAGCTCCCGAAAAATAGAATAGCCATTAAGGTCCTTGCGCGCATTAAGAAGAGGTTGGTCAGGGAAAAAAGGCGTTGCCTTTCTAGGCTCTCGGATATTGGTCACACCAAGCTCGCACTAGTCGAGCACAAGAAACTCAAACCGGGGGTCCATTCCTTCAAGTTTGGCGCTCCACAGAAAAAGGCCTCACAAAGCAGTTAGTGCGCTCGAAAGTAACGTCTATGAATCGAACACGGCTATTAGTAACTTACGGGCTAGGCGCCACGATCTGCTTTCCGATAGGCATGCTCGTCTGCCTTCGATTTCTCGGAGTTGAGCTGTTTATGGCTATTGGCCTAGTCTCGGTTTTGAGCTCATTGTTTTCGTGGGTTATTGCCAGGGCACTTGCGAATAAGGCCGGAAATGGCGGCAATTCAAGGTCGGTCCTTTGATGTTATGACTATGGGTTGTGCATTGGTGGCACGTTTGCGGCCTGCGCTAAGGCTCGAGCAGGCTTGCCGGACCTGCAAGGACTGCCGGGGAGATCCAGCTCTCGAGTGTGACCCGCAAGCGTCACGCGATTGCGACAAGGCGTGTGATCTCTGCGAAAAGAGCAAGAATAAGGCCACGGGGGTCATACGAGGACTATGACCATGCCAGAGCACGCTGCCTCGTACCGGGGCCTCCAGCCGCTAGTCTCCATCCTATTTCTAGTGCTCGGCGGCTGCAGTTCGGGCTCAGATCCGGGCAGTACCCAGGGGACCGGGCCGTTCACGGTCACGAATGTTGCACTGGGTAACGGCCGGTCGGAATGGATAATTAGGTATACGAATGGACTTTCCGTTGTTGCCGAAGACAGGCGGGTTACCCTTTATTTCCAAACCGACAGCAGCCTCGCCGTCACTTTTGACCCTCGGACAATGAGATGCGGACCAATACTGCTCGAGACCCCCAGCTCAGGTCAGGCGCCGGGGGCATGGATTACTGATTTCAACGCGGATGGCACCCCAGACGTGCGAAGAGTGAAAGGGGTCAATGTCAACGAGGTGTTCTACGAGGGCCGTTGGCTCCAATCGGCCCCTGGCCCCGCAACGAATGTAAGCGTGAAACTCCACGGCACGAACGCCACGCTGTTCTTCGACGGAACCAGGTGGCGCCGACCTGTTTCCACGACTATGACCGAAAGCTACAATCAAAATGAGGCAGAGCGATAAGGGGCTTTGTTACCTGCATCGGACTGGCTGTTGTTATGGCAAGAGTCCCGTAGGCGAAGCGGCCAGGGCCCAGCCTACAAGCGGCGCACGGGGTCGGAGGCGGGTCGGAGGCACTTTAGATGCGCGAAGAATTGGCCGTTATCTTTCCTCCTGATCCAATCGATGCGCTTCTGATTTTCGCCGCTTTGGCGGTCTGTGGCATTTGGCTGGTAGTACGGGGAATCCGCGGACACACCGCTGATTGGGTAGGCACCAGGGCAGCAGCGCGTTCGACGTATATTGTGCTGGGACTTCTGGCCCAAGCTCCCGCCGTCTGGTACCTCATTTTTCTGTTGAGGCTAAGGCTAGGCTAAGGCCCTGTAACCATTGACTGAGGAAAGCATTGGGGTCATGTGTTGTGATTGTGATGTGGACAATTTGGACGATTCGACCCGGCAGTTGCATAATTCGGTTCGGGCTCAGAACAACGTTTCTCAACAACCTGACAGTGAATAATCGTTACGATGACGAAAACCGGCTGATTGACGTGCAGAACCTGTCGGTGGCCTACGAGACGGTGTTCATCTACGACGGCCTGGGGCGGCTGCGGATTCGGCGCGAATACCAGGGCCCCCCCAGCATGCGGCCCTTCGGGGCCGCCGTTCCGACCAGCAGCCTGCCCCTGGTCGGTGAGACGCGTTACATTTACGATGGCCTCCGGGTCATCCAGGAGCGCGACAGCAACAACGTGCCGCTGGTGAGTTACACGCGAGGCGTGGATCTCAGCGGCACGCTCGAGGGCTTGGGCTGGCCGCGCCAAAGCGAAGCGACGGCGGGCGGCATCGGCGGGCTGCTCGCCCGCTCGCATGGGTATTCGAGCGGCAACTGGACCAACCATAATTATTATCACGCGGATGGCAACGGGAACATCACGTACCTGGTGAACAGCAGCCAGGGCCTTGCCGCCACCTACCGCTACGACCCGTTCGGGAACACGATCTCCTCCAGCGGGACGCTAGCTGCCGCCAACGTCTACCGCTTTTCGAGCAAAGAACTCCACGCCAACAGCGGTCTCTATTATTACCTCTACCGTTTCTACGACCCAAACACGCAAAGGTGGTTAAACAGGGACTCTATCGACGAACCGGGCTTCGAGCCTATCCGCGACCGTGCCCAACGGGAGGTTCAGGTTCAGGCGGACGGCTTCCGCGAGCGAGCCAGCACGCACATACCTCTTGGCCTGGTCTTGCTTTCCGGCACACCCATGGAACCTCGGGAGGTTAATCTCTACACATACGTCGCCAATACCCCCACCGCTGAGGTTGACGCGTACGGTTTGGAGCTTTTTCCGCCGATAGGCCCAAGATCTCCTTTGGGCACGCCAGGCACCCCAACCCCGGACAACTGTGCGCCATGCACTTTAGAAGCAGCGGCCGTTGCTGCGAGCGCGGCAGCCGGAGTGGTCATATGCGCGCGGGGCGGCGGCTCAAGCGCAGTTCGTGTTGCTTGTCGAGCCGCAGTTGTCGCGACAGCGGTCGCGGCCAAAAAGCTGTCGGATTGCTTAAAGAAAAACTATGGATTCTAATGAGAGGAGACGAAAGCTCCGTTTTTATGGCTCCCTGCTATTGGTCGGATCGGCCACCTGCGTTGGCGTCGAGATTGTTTCCGGCGGTCTGGACAGCTCGCTCCCAGTGAGGCTTGCGGATGATTGGTTAGCATGGCTAATTGTAACGCTGACGGTATTGGCAGCTGCAGCAGTGGGGCTCCGAAGCAGTCGAGAAAAGGGCGCAGCCACGAAGAACTGAAAGGGGGCGGATGCGCTGCAACGACGCATGTCACAGTGTCACCCATTAGTACCCACAGCCGGCGCGCCATCGGGAGGGCGTGAATAACTTGACAGAACGTGTGTCAGGCGGCAAATGAGCTCGGTCTGATCCCGGCGGAAGTTAAGACCGGCATCAAAGGTGTCAGTCAATGATGACGTATGGTTACGATGCCGCCGACCGGAGCGGGGTCGAAACGGAGTGTTTTCGCTGGCAAGACAAGAAGAAATGAGACACGTGACTAACCGCTCGAGTCGCTGTTTGGCTTCCGGCCCAGCGGCCGGCGGGCGCCCTGGCGTCGCTGGACATAAACGAAAGCGCCGAGCGCAACCAGCAGACCCGACAGGCCCAGGCCAACGATGAACGGCTGGCGCGCGACGAGGCCGAGGTCAACGAGCAAATAACTGCCCAGGCCGCATCCCGCGAGGCCGCCGACGA
>DATDCV010000089.1:0-5246 GCA_036524155.1 Verrucomicrobiia bacterium | reverse complement strand
GAAGAAAGCGGACAAAGTCCATATCAAGGGGCCGGGGACCGACCTGCAGTTCAGCATCAAAGGCATTGGCTCGAAAATGTGCCGTGGAGACCGGAACATTCCCGATGGCGAAGTCTTTTCCTGCCCGGTTAAGACCTCAATTAATGGGAGCATCCAGTTCAACACCCCCACCCTCTACTCGGGCACGAAATTCGAGAACGTCTATCTTGAGTTCAAGGACGGGAAAATCGTCAAAGCCACCTCCAACAACACCAAACGGCTAAACGAGATTCTGGATACCGACCCCGGCGCGCGTTACACAGGCGAGTTTTCGCTCGGCTTCAATCCCTACATTCTCAACCCGATGTGCGACATCCTGTTTGATGAGAAGATCGCAGGATCGCTGCATCTCACCCCGGGCCAGGCCTACGAAGAATGCGACAACGGCAACCACTCTGCAGTTCACTGGGATATGGTGCTGATCCAACGCCCGGAATGGGGCGGCGGCGAAATCTGGTTCGACGGCGAGTTAATCCGCAAGAACGGCATGTTCCTGCCAAAAGACCTGAAGCCGCTGAATCCGGCGAATTTAAAGTAGGCAAAGCCGGGTTCGTTATTTCTTCAGAATGGACCTGGTTTCTTTGAGGAACTGGTCCATTTCTGCTTCTGTGCCGATGGTTATCCGCAGGTATTTCTCCACTGCGGGCAGGCTGAACCAACGCACCAGGATCTTGCGGTCGCGCAGTTTCCCGAGCCATGCCTTTGCTGCAAACTTCGGCGGCTCGACCAGGATGAAGTTGGTCTGACTTGGGATCACGCGGAAATCAAGGGCCTCCAATTCCCGGGAAACGCGCTCGCGCGTAGCGATGACGCGCTTAAACCCCGCCCGGTAATAGGGCAGTTCGTCCAGGGTGGCCAGCGCAGCCACCTGGCCCAGGCCGTTGACGTTGTAACTGTCTCGGATTTTGTGAAGCGCCCCGATGAGTTCTGCGTTCCCCATGAAATATCCAACGCGCTGGAAGCACAGCGAATATGCTTTGGAGAAGGTGCGCGCAACCAGCACATGCGGGTATTTCAGCGCGAGCGCCATCGCGTTTTCAGAGGCGAAATCCACGTAAGCCTCGTCGAGGACCACCACGCCCGTGTGAGCACGGCAGAGTTCGTCGAGTTGTGCGAGGGGGTAGCTCCGGCCGCTCGGGGCGTTCGGAGTAGTAACGAAAGTCAGTGCGGCATCAAAAACATGGCTCCGGCCATATCGCAGTTCGCGCAGGGACGGAATCGTGAAGTCGGGGTTTAGCAGTGTCCCGTTGGTCACCGAGCCATGGATTTCGGCGAGAACCGGATACAGGGAATAGCTGGGGTCAAAATACTGCACCACATGCCGGAAGCGGCCAGTGGTGTGGGGATGGCCGGGTTCAACAAATGCCCGGACTGCCATGGCCAGCAATTCATCCGAGCCGTTGCCCACGATGATGTTTTCGGGCTGGCAACAGTGCAGTTTGGCCAGGCGTTCCCGCAAAGCCGCGGAGGTGGGATTCGGGTAAAGGCGCAGCCGGGGATCCACCGCGGCGCGTGTCGCTGCCAGGACTGCGGGAGCCGGTGGATAAGGATTCTCGTTGGTGTTGAGCTTGATCAACCCCTTGATCCGGGGTTGTTCACCCGGCACATAGGGCTCCAGTTTCCGAACCAGCGGGCGGATCAGTTGCTCGATTTCAAGCCGTCGCATGACCCCATTTTCCAACAAAGGACCGGGAAGTCCAGCGTGGGGAAAGCTCCTCTGCTGCGGCGATAAGAAGTCAGAAAGATCGGGTCAGAAAGATGAAGCAGCACAGCGCAAACCGCACGGTGGAAAGCGCGTGGCGCCATGGCTAATGAACCAGCGCCCTGGGCAAGAAGAGTAGGATTATGAGTATGATTACGAGTATGAGGGCCAGATAGACCCTTCGGGGGTAAAACATCCGTGCCAGCGATTTTACTCCGAGGAGCGAGGCCAGTGGAGCGAGGGGCGAGATATCCGAATGCGCGGAGACTTGGAACCACGAAACACACGAATTATGTGGAGTTTGTGATTATGTGGAGTAACGGTGCGGGGCAGTTGATTTCATTGGTTTTTGATGAGAGAGCACTCCACATAATAATGGTCGTTGGAGGAAGGCCAGCAGCGGGTCGGCGGGTTTGGGCGAACGCACTCGCGTTATGGTTTTGGCGAGTTTTTCGAGCGCGGCGCGCTTCATGGTGAGGTCCAATTCGACATAATGATGGGTCGTGGCCGGACTGGCGTGACCCAGCCAGAGCGCGATGGTGGTGATGTCGACGTGCGCTTGGAGCAGGTGCATGGCGGCGGTGTGACGCAGGGAGTGAGGCGAAAGTTTGCGCTTGGCCAATTCGGGGTGTTGCGCTTGGAGGCGTTTCAGGCGATAGCGCAGTTGTTTGTGGGCCCCAAAGCGTGTCAGTTGTTGGCCGTGGCGGTTGGTCAGTAACGGGGTGTCGCCTGCGGCCGGCAGGCCCGTGAGCCACGCTTTGAGTTGGGCGGCGACTTTCGGCTCCAGTGGCACCAGGCGTTGTTTGCGGCCTTTACCGCGGAGTTGCAGGGCGGGTGAAGGGGTCGATTGAACGTCGTCGCGATGGAGAGCCAGGATCTCGGAGATGCGCGCGCCGGTGTGATAGAGCAGCGTCCAGAGCAAGTGATCCCGGCGTTGACTCCAGGTGCGGGCGGGAGTTTTAAGCAGGGACTGGGTCTCGGTTTTGGAAAGGTAACTCAACAGCGGGCGTTCCCAGCGTTTGGTCGGAATGTCCAGAACGCGGGCGGTCAACGCCAGTGTTTCGGGGAAGCGCTGACCCACGTAACGCATGAAGGAGCGGATGGCCGCCAGCCGAGCGTTGCGGGTGCGCACTTGATTGTGCCGCTGGTTTTCGAGGTGATCCAAAAAGCGCAGAACTTGCGGCGCGTCCCAGTCCTGGAGGGTTTGTTGCGCGGGCGCTCGCCCGGTCGTTTGCTCGACAAAGGCCAGCAGCAGACGCAAGGCATCGCGATAGCTGGCGATGGTTTGGGGACTGGCGTTGCGTTGAGCTTGCAAGTGCTGACACAGGAAGTCTGGGATCAATTGGGCTAAGGCGGGGGGCGGGAATTTATTCATGGCGGGAGGAGGCAAAGGATTGAAAACGACGGCTGACCCAAGCCATCAACTCGGGTACGGCGGTGAGATACCAATAGGTGTCGGTGACCTGGCGATGGCCCAGGTAGGTGGACAAGGCGGCGATGCGCGTACCAACCGGTTGGCCGCGGCGGCACCAACCGAGCAAACAATCGACGGCAAAGGTGTGCCGCAGATCGTGCAGCCGCGGGACGGGTCGCTGATGCCAGCCCAGATGGCGGCGCAACTGGAGGAAAGCATCCCGCACCGTGCCGTACGACAAGGGCGCGCCGGTGGTGGAGAGCCAGAACGCCCCGGTGGGATTAAGCGGATGGCAACGTTGCCGCAGACGTGCATAGTTCCGCAAGGCCGCCAAGGTGTCCGCACGCACGGGAACGAACCGGGGCTGCCCGGATTTGCTTTGGCGAATGGTGAGCACGCGCTGGTGCCAGTCGACGTCGCCCTCCCGCAGTCCCAGCGCTTCCGAGACACGCAAACCGGTGCAACGCAGCAAGCCCAGCAGCGTGCGCAGATTGGCCGCCCGCAGCCCGGAGCCGAGGATGACCGTGCTGGCCAGCAAGTGGTGGACTTCCTGATCGGAGTAAATATGAACCGGACGGCGACGAAACGTGGGGCCGAACAACCCGGCGGGCGGGATCTGCGTGCGGGGATCAAAGCGCTGCCAGAACCGGGCAAAGCGCCGCACCAGGTTCAGCCGACAGGCGCGCTGCGGCGGACTGGCTTGCGTGGAGGACTGCGCCCAGTCGATGGCCAGTTTCGAGGTTAAAGCCCCGCGATGCTCCCGCCGCCGCGCATACCGGGCCAGACTGGGCAAGGCCCAGCCCTCACTTTTGAGCCGGAAGCCCAGCCGCCGGCGGGTTTGCAGATAGAACGTGGTCGCGCGGGTGAGGTTGGAAGTTCGTCGTTTCATCGTTGAACCTCCGGCCAGGGTTGAGCGACGCTCGCGAGCATGGGCCAATCGACCTTGGCGTAAATGGTCGTCGTGTTGAGAGACTGATGCCCAAGCAAGTCGGCAATGGCTTTGAGACTGACCCCCCGCTGCAACAAATGAGTGGCCAGGGTATGGCGCAACAAATGCGGTCCCGGCCGACGCACGGCCAACCCCGCACGGCCAAAGGCCGCCGCCACGGCCTTGGAGACGGTGCCTCGGCCCAGGGCGCGCGCCTGGTGCAGGCAAAGAAAAAACTCCGGCAACGAACTCTGCGGGCGCACAGTGCGCACATACTGCCGCAACGCGCCGGCGACCTCCGGCAGCAACGGCAGCAAGCGTGATCGCCGGCCCTTGGTCCGCTGCAAGCAGAGCGTGCGCGCTTGCCAGTCCACCTCCTGAAGGCGCAGTTGGGCAATCTCTTGAGCCCGCAGTCCCAACCGGGCCGCCAGGAGCACCAGCGCATAATCGCGCACCCCGGCAGCAGTGCCCGAATCAAAGGCGCGCAATAGTCGATGCACTTGCCGCGCGCTCAGCGGCGCGACCGGGTCCGGCTGGCACTGCCGAATCGATGGCAGGACGTGCTCCAACCCAGCCGGCGCTCGCCCGCTCAATCTCAGGAACCGCAGAAACGAGCGCACCGCACCTGCCTGAGTTGAAAGCGTGTGCGGGTGAGAGCCCTCGCGGCTGAGCTTGAGCAGATAACGTAATAGCCTTGGCGCGTCCTGGATCGACCAGCGCGGCTGGAACCGGCGGCCTCGGCACCAGGCCCGCAAATAGCGACGGACATAACGCACTCGCTGAGCGCACGTTTGCGGAGCCAAGCCCGCGGCGTGGGACAAATGATGATGATACTCCTCAACCAAACGATTGAGGCCGGGAGACAAATCGGTGGATCTCATTCCCGCCACTCAGGGAGGAAACCCGCCACCAAGGCCACATTATTATGTGGAGTCCCTGACCCCGAAACCCCAATAAAACCGGGCAGTTCCCCGCGTTACTCCACATAATCACAAACTCCACATAATTCGCGTTATGTGGAACTCCACATAACGCGAAATTCGCGAAAGGGAAAAAGGCGGATAAGAGGTCTAGGAAAAGCTGGAATCCATTCTACAGGAGGACACGGAGGGAACGGAGCGGGAAGCGCGCAGCGCGGCGCCCCTGGCGCTATGCGAGAAACG
>DATDCV010000088.1:0-17150 GCA_036524155.1 Verrucomicrobiia bacterium | reverse complement strand
AGGACAACAAGGGGGCGCTGGTGGGCGACGTAACACCGAACAGCCCCGCCCAAAAGGCCGGACTCGAGAACGGAGACATCATCCTCGACTTTAACGGCAAGCCTGTGAATGACAGCCGGCATTTGAAGCTCGAAGTAGCCCGGACAAAACCAGGTGAGACGGTACCGATGGAAGTCTTGCGCAACGGCGCAACCAAGAAGCTCGAGGTGAAAGTGAAAGAGTTACCAGGATCCGAGCAGTTGTCCAAAAACAACCGTGATAACCCGGAGGACACCGGCACGTTGAACGGGGTGGCGGTGGCTGACCTCGATAGCCGGACGCGGCAGCAGTTCAATCTGCCGAACACCGTCAGGGGCGTGGTTGTGACCGATGTGGACCCGAACTCGGCGGCGGCCGAAGCCGGCCTGCGGCCGGGAGACGTTATCCAGGAAATCAACCGTAAGCCAATCAAGAGCGCCGAGGAGGCGGTTCAAATGACGGAAAAGGGGGCGGACAAAACGAGCCTGCTGCGGGTTTGGCGGGAAGGGGGCAGTCGGTACGTAGTAGTGGACGAGAGCGGCGAAAAAGCGGGCTAATCTCCCTGCTCAGACAGACACCCCTCCCGCGCTCTTGTTCTCCGGCGCGGGGGGGGATTCTTTTGAGGAGGATGGGGGACATGGGGAGGTGAGAGTGGAAAGCGTTGAAGCGTTGAAGCGTTGAAGCGTTGAAGCGTTAAAGCGTGGAAGCGATGAGGCGTGGGAACGATGGAGCGTGGAGCTGGGGGGCTTTGGACTTTGAACTTAGGGGGATGGGCTTTATGTTGGCGGACATGCGAATTCTGGTGGTCGAGGACGACAAGAAGATCGCCTCGTTTGTGGTGAACGGGTTAAAGCAGAGCGGCTACGCGGTAGACCACAGCGCGGACGGGGAAGACGCGCTGGCACGGGCGCAGACGGTTTCATACGACGCGCTGGTAGTGGATTTGATGCTTCCGAAGCTTGATGGCCTAAGCGTGATCCAACAACTGCGGGCGGGGGGAGGTCACGCGCCCGTCCTGATCCTGAGCGCGAGGGCGTCGGTAGATGACCGGGTGCGGGGCCTGCAGGCCGGGGGGGACGATTACCTGACTAAGCCGTTTGCGTTTTCGGAGCTGCTGGCGCGCATCCAGGCGTTGATTAGGCGGGCAACCCGGGCACCGGAGCCGACCCGGCTGGCGGTTGGAGACCTCACGCTGGACCTGTTGACGCGGAACGTCCAGCGAGGCGGCGAGAAGATCGATCTGCAGCCGCGCGAGTTCGCATTGCTGGAGTACATGATGCGGCATGCGAACCGGCCGGTGACCAAGACGATGATCCTCGAGCACATTTTCGATTACAGCTTCGATCCGCAGACGAACGTGGTGGATGTGCTAGTGCACCGGCTGCGGAGCAAGGTGGACCGGGAAAGAGGGATGATTCACACGATCCGGGGAGTTGGCTATGTTCTCAGGCCTGCTTGACCCGCTGCGGCGGAACATAGGGTTGCGGCTCAGTGTGTGGTACGCGCTGATCTTTACGCTGAGCAGCGCGCTGTTATTCATGGTGGCGTATTACCTGCTGGCGGGAGCAATCGGCAGGAAGGACCGGGAGGTGCTCGAGGCGCGGCTCAAGGAGGCGGCGACCATCTACCAGGCGGGCGGCCCGGTGGGGCTGCGGAACTGGGTGCGAGGAATGGCTCCGGAAGCGCAGAACACCACCTTTCTGCGATTGGTGAACGTGCTGAACATAGCCAGCTATTACAGCGTGCCGCCTGATTGGGTCAGTTTTCAGGAGATCCCCGGTTGGGCCGGGCGCCTGCAAGTGGGGACCATTCGGATTCCGAAAAGCGCCGAGCGCGACTTCATCCTGACATCGGCAGACCTGGTGGATGGCAGCCAACTGCAGATCGGCAACATTACCAACAGCCGCGAGGCGGTGCTGAATCCAATCCGGCGGACTTTTCTGAGGATCGGGAGCGCGGCGGTGTTGTTGGCGTTTCTGGCCGGTTCGTTTTTTGCGAACCGGGCGATGCAGCCGGTACGGCAGATCGTTACCACGGCGCGCGCGATCATCCAAACGGGGCAACTGAACGCGCGGGTGCCAGTGCGGCGCTCAGACGACGAACTGGACGAACTCGTTCGTTTGTTCAACAGCCTGCTGGAAAAGAACGAAGCGCTGATCCGCGCCATGCGCGAGTCGTTGGACAACGTGGCGCACGATTTGCGGACGCCGCTGGCGCGACTGCGGGGGATGGCGGAGGTGGCGCTGCAGCCAGGGGCGGAACCTGCGGCGGCGAAAGAAGCACTGGCGGATTGCATCGAGGAATCGGAGCGGTTACTGAGCATGCTGAACACGTTGATGGACATCACTGAGGCCGAGGCCGGCACGATGAAGCTGAGGCGCGAGCCGGCGGACCTGTGCGAAATCGCACGCGAGGTGGTGGAGCTGTATGAATACGTTGCCGAGGAGAAAAGAATTGCGGTGGAAACGGAGCTGCTGGAGCCATGTATCGCACCGGTGGACCGGGTCCGCATGGGCCAGGTTTTTGCGAACCTGTTCGACAACGCGATCAAATACACCCCCGAGGGAGGCCGCGTAAAAATCGGCGTGCGATGTGAAAATGGACAGGCCGTGGCAAAATTCCGCGACACGGGAATAGGCATCCCGCAGGCCGAGCAGGATAAGATCTGGGGGCGGCTTTACCGCGGAGACAAGAGCCGGTCACAGCGCGGGCTGGGGTTGGGTCTTAGCCTGGTGAAGGCCGTGGTTGAGGCCCACGGAGGCAAGGTGGGAGTTTCCAGTGAGGTTGATCAGGGTTCGGAGTTCACGGTCAGGCTGCCGGCGGATGAGGGGCGTTGGAGCATTGAAGCGTTGAAGCGTTAAAACGTTGAAGCGGGGGAAGCGTTGAAAAGGGGGGGAAAACTAAAAGGCCGAGTTTTTCGCTCGGCCTTTAGCCACATTCTACTATGAGAACTCTAAATTGTCATCAATGCGGCGCTGCAGACATACGCCGATCAGCCACACACGGTCTGATCACTGCACTTTTGCATCGTCAACACAGCAACAGGTTACGCTGAGGCGCGGAAGCTGCCAGTCACCAGTACTGGGGACAACGGAGAGGCAAAAAGCAGAAGTCTGAAGTTCGGCCGTGGATGTTTCACGCGTACGGGGTCGGAGCGCCGCTAGGGTGTCGCCTTGCACGGTCCGCCGGCAAAGGCCGACAACATGTCGTCGGCTTCGTCCCGTGCCCTGCTTAAGCCGACAACCTGTCAGCGCTCCGGTCCGTCGCCATCCCCCGCAAGGTAGGAATTCGGGTTAGAGGGGGCAGAAATCCACGGGTTTTCATTGGGATTGACTTAATCGGCGGAGGCGGGTTACATCGGGAAAACCAAAAGGACAGCTATGCCGGATCTGAAACAACTTTATGAGGCAATAGTCAACGGTGACGCCAAAGCATCCCAGGCCATTACACAACAAGCACTGGCGGAGGGCATTGACCCACTCAAACTCGTCAATGACCACATGGTGCCGGCGATGGACGAGGTCGGGAGGCGATTCGAGTCGAACGAGTATTTCGTGCCGGAGCTGCTGATCTCAGCGCGGGCGATGAAAGCGGCCCTGGAACTGATCCGGCCGTTGCTAACGGCGCGGGGCGACCAGCCGGCGGGCCGGGTGGCGATCGGCACGGTGAAAGGTGACTTGCACGATATCGGCAAGAACCTGGTGGCGTCGCTGCTCGAAGGCGGGGGCTTTGAGGTGATCGATCTCGGGGTGAATGTCTCGCCCGAAAAGTTCATCGAGACCGTACAGCAGAAGAACGCGAACATCGTCGCGATGTCAGCGTTACTCACCACCACGATGCCGGGGATGAAAACCACGATCGAAGCGCTGAAACAGGCGGGGGTGAGGGACAAAGTGAAGGTGCTGATAGGCGGCGCGCCGATCACGCAGAAGTATGCCGATGAGATTGGCGCCGATGGGTACAGCGAGAACGCGGTCGGGGCAGTGGCCCTGGCGAAGAAGGCGGTGGCGCCAGCGTAATATCGAGGCGAGGGAGCCTGGATACCAAGGGCCTCGGATCCATGAAGCGGCGGTTCTCTCCTCGTCCCGGCGCGCGGACTTCAGTCGGCGGCAATGCCGGACCAACTGTTGAGTTCGCGATGCTGAAACCTCCTATTGACGGGTGTTGCTGCGGACTGAAGTCCGCGCGCCGCCGGAGACATCCCGACGGTTCAGCGTTCGAATGCATGCGCGGAAGGGCAGGCACTTCATGAGCTCGATACTCGAACAACTGCTGGCGAACCGCCCGGTGATCACGGACGGGGCGTGGGGCACACAGTTGCAGGCTCGCGGGCTCGGGCTGGGAGATTTCCCCGACGCCTGGAATTTGTCACATCCTGATCGGGTGTACGAGGTGGCGCGGGCTTACCTCGAGGCCGGCAGCGAAGTCATCCTGACGAACACCTTCGGCGCGAATCGGCTGCGGCTGGGCGACCACGAGGCGGCGAACAGATTGGCGGAGATCAATATCCGGGGGGTGGAAATTTCGCGCGAGGCGGCAGCCGGGCGGGCACGGGTGTTTGCGTCGATGGGTCCGAGTGGAAAGTTGATGCTCAGCGGGGAAGCAAGCGCCGAAGACCTGATGAGTGCGTTTGTCGAGCAAGCCCAAGCACTCGCCAAAGGCAAGGCCGACGCGCTGGTGATCGAGACGATGGCGGACCTTGAAGAAGCCAAACTGGCGGTGAAAGCAGCCCGGGACACCGGGCTGCCGGTCGTCGCCTGCATGGTGTTCGACAGCGGCAAGGAGAAGGACCGGACCATGATGGGCAACACGCCGGAGCAGGCAGCGAAGGAACTCGCCGAGGCCGGCGCGGACGTCATCGGCGCCAACTGCGGCCAGGGCATCGCGGGTTTCGTTTCAATCTGTCGGCGTCTGCGATCGGCGACCGATCGTCCAATCTGGATCAAAGCGAACGCTGGGCTGCCCACAATAGTTGACGGGCGCGCGCGATACCAAACGACGCCGGAGGAGTTCGCCGTTTACATACCGGAGTTGGTGGCGGCGGGGGCGAGCTTCATCGGCGGCTGCTGCGGAACGGCGCCCACTTACATTGCCGCGGTTCGCCGCACGCTTCGCCAATAATCCGGGATTCAGTCATTCACACCCGCATCACCCTCCCAACCGATCCTTCTGCGATGAACAGCCGTGAAAGAGTATTTGCCCACCTGGACGGCCGCCCGGTTGACCGGCTGCCGCTGATGCCGATCACGATGATGTTTGCCTGCAATCAAATCAGCGGGCTTTACCGGAACTATTGCACCGATTATCGGGTGCTGGTCGAGGCCCAAATCCGAACGGCGGAAAAATTCGGGTTCGACTACGTCAACACGATGTCCGACCCGGCGCGCGAAGCGGCGGACTGCGGAGCGACGGTGGAGTATTTCGACCAGCAGCCCGTGGCGCTGGTAGAAGACAAAGCCCTGCTGGCGGACAAGACCCGGCTGGCATCATTGAGGTTCCCTGACCCACTGGGTGGCGGACGCATGCACAACGCGCTCAAGGCACTCGCACTGTTCAAGGAGCGGGTCGGCAAGGAGAAAGTAATCGAAGGCTGGATTGAGGGACCCATGGCGGAAGCGGCCGACCTGCGCGGCATCAACACGGTGATGCTGGACTTCTTTGACGACCCGGCCTTTGTGCGAGATTTGTTCGCCTTCGTCATCGAGATGGAATTGCGTTTCGCGACGGAACAGGTCCGGGCCGGCGCCGACGTCATCGGAATCGGCGACGCGGCCGCGTCGCTGGTGGGGCCGCAGATTTATAACGAGTTTATCTGGCCCTATGAGAAGAAGCTGGTGGACGGCGTTCACGCGCTGGGGGCAAAGACACGACTGCACATTTGCGGCAACACCCGGCCACTGCTCGAAGGCATGGGCAAGCTGGGCTGCGCCATCGTGGATCTGGATTACCTTTCGCCGATGTCACAGGGAAGGGAAAGAATGGGTCCGGACCAGGTGCTGCTCGGTAATGTGAACCCGGTGCTGGTCCTGCGCGACGGCAGCGCCGAGAGCGTCACCAGGGCGGTTGCGGCTTGTCATCGTGAAACCGGCCCACGCTTTATCATGGGCGCAGGCTGCGAAGTCCCGCGCGACACGCCCGAAGAGAATTTACGCGCGATGTGCGAGTACGCGCACGGACATCGGCCCTGACGGGGCTCGATGGCCAGAGTAAGCCAGGAACTCCAGGCGCCGGCGATCGGCAACTTTGCCAACGGGAGTGGGCGGGTGACTGTCCAAACCACAGACAGTATCAACCAAGGCCATAATCCGCAGGCACGAACTTGGTCCTATCCACCACGCTCATCATCTGGCCGATGAACTCCTCCTCAGAAGCCGGCATGGCGTCCAGGGTCTCCTGCAAGCGATCCAGCCATGGGACTTCCCGCGGATAAATCCTGACCGCGCCATCCCGGTGGCCATCCCGTATGAGCCGCAACGCGGTCCGAGCGGCCGCCTTGCCCGCCTCATAAGCGGAGGTCGCGCCCACAATCGAAGTGGCGATGGCGACTGCATTCTCGGGCGCCAGGATAAAACCTTGCGGGTCACGCGACGCATCGGAGGTTATCATCCATTTACGGTAAAGCAGTGAGGCATCGCGGCCATCCGCTAGCGCGGCGTTCATGAGCCGGCAGTCGTAGACGAGTTGTTCCAGATAACACGTTGGGGCCATGCCTCCCAGCAATTTGACATTCTGGACTGACTCGTTACTCCAGGTGTCGCATGAGGCGGCGGCGATGTTGCCCAGCGGGCTCAGGTGTGCGCAGGCGGCGGTTTTGCCCTCCATGGCCATGGGAAATCCGGTGATGGCCTTGAGGATTGGATTTTCGTAGCCGCAGTCTTTGCCCGGGCCGACCGCGCCGCACTCATAGCAGACCAGGGTCCTCACCGCGGAGATCGCGCGCACCATCGCCGCGAAGACCCGGGGGATCATCTTCTGCTCGGCCAGCACCATCGCCGTATTGCCGAAACCGCAAGCCGTGTCTCCGGCCGGCAGAGCGCTATGTTTCCGGGCGATGCGAGCGAGGTCCGTCCAGAGGTTACGCATATCCCGCACGCCCATCGTGCACAAAGCAAATATCACTCGCTTGAGGTCTCCCATCATGAGCGCCTCATCGTGGATCTCTTTTCCGCCAACGGATTCGATGCTCAAGAGCTCGGCGCCAGCGGCCGCGCAACCGTCAAACGTCGCGAGCATCGCTTCATAGAGCGGCCCATGGCGCATGCGCGGCGGGCGCTCCATTTCACGGGTGTCGTTTGGGGTAATCCGTAGGACACTTTTGAGGCTGTACCTGCTGTAAGCCCGTTCCATGGCCTCGAGGAGCATATGTGTCAAGTCGACAGCCCAGGAAGGGTTTTCCGTCATTGGGGGCAGGGTCTCGAACTCAACTACCAGCCCGTGGGCTTCCAGTTCGACGGCCCGTTGCAACACGCCCGAGATCATCTGCTGGTATTGGGCGCGCACCTCGGACATGGTGCTCTGGTTCACAAACATTGGCGGCAGCGTAAAGTTGATCTCCGGATAGACGCAACCGCCCCCGATCGCGAGGCCATGCCGGGTTACCAGGGTGTGAGGGGCAGTGCCGAAAATGAGCTCTGCCGGGTCGGAAATCGCGAGGCGGTCGAACCGAATCATGGGCGTTAGAATAGATCACACCGGTCGGCGGCTGGGAATGGAGAAATCCCAGATTCTGATGCAGAAATCTGGGGTCAAACCGGGCCGGTCCTGCGGTAATCGCTGGGCGACCACCCCTGGAAAGCTTTGAATTGCCGTGAAAAGTGGAAGGGATCGCTGTAGCCGACGCGGGAGGCGACCTCCTTGACGCTGAGCGTGGACCCTCTGAGGAGTTGGCAGGCCCTGTGAATGCGCAGGAGGTGCAGATATTCGCGTGGAGGACTGCCCGTCTGTTGTTTGAATAACTGTGCAAAATAGTCGGACGAGAGCCCCGCCATGCGGGCCAACGCGCCCATCCGCAATGACTCTCCGACGTGCTCACTCATGTAATTGATCGCCTCGGCGACTTTTTGAACCGTGTTAGGCCTCGTATCGTTTCTCGCCGGCCACTCGATTAACAAGGAGAAGAGATAGCCGAGGGCGTGCGACGCCCGGAGCAGGTTGGCGTAGGAACTCGCATGCTGGAGTGAGCGCAGTATTTCATTGAACAGACGAAGGATCCGCGCGTCGTCGCCAACCGGCAGGACGGGCTGCAGGGGACCAACCGGCAGGCTGCGGATATATTCGGGGAGGTGGTCGCCGACCGCCCGCAGCCAGTGAAGCGCCCAACGACTACCCGAGTGGCGGCCGAACCGACACGCGCAACCCGGGGGTGCCAGCACCAAATCCCCCTGGTGGACTGCGTGAAACCGTCCTGCCAGCTTACACCAGCCATCGCCGCGCACACAGTACACCAGGAAGACCTGGGCTCGGCGCTTGCAGTCGCGTTCCCCCTGACCACAGCACTCTCCCCCAAAGCCTGCCGCCACTGCCAGGAGCCCGCGTAGCAGGGGCCTGTCCCGCCGCCACCGCTCGATCTCGCTGGAGGCGAGGGCAAACTCACGCGCGCTGCCAATGGTTGGCTGAGAGATCAGGTCATGCGCCATTTTCGGCACGGAGTGTATGGGCCACGAAAGTCGTTGCCAAGGGGCCAGCGAAGCCGTTCTGAGGAGGACCGACTCCCAGCAAGCGGGCTCCAGGAGTCCATGGTGAACTTTGAACTTTGGCGTTCGGAGGTTGGGCTTTAGAATGTGGTCCGATGAAGTATCGACGTTTCGGGCGCACCGAGCTGCAGATGCCTGTGATCTCCTGCGGAGGGATGCGTTACCAACACAAGTGGCAGGACGAAAGGTTCTCGGAGATACCGGCCGAAAACCAGGCCAACGTGGAGGCGTGCGTTCACCGCGCACTGGAACTTGGCATCAACCACATCGAGACTGCGCGCGGCTACGGCACATCGGAGATGCAACTGGGCCGGATCCTCCCCCACATCTCGCGCAAGCAACTGCTGGTGCAGACTAAGGTCAGTCCGAAGCGAACCGCGAAAGAATTCCTGCGCACTTTCGAGGCTTCAATGTCCTACCTGCGGCTGGACTACGTGGACCTGCTGGCGCTGCACGGGATCAACAACCGTGAACTGCTGAACTGGGCGCTGCAAAAAGACGGCTGCCTGGCCGCTGCCCGCAAACTGCAGCGCGATGGCCGAGCGCGGTTCATCGGTTTTTCGACGCACGCCACCACCGACATCATCCTGGAGGCCATTCATCAGGGTGACTTCGACTATGTGAATTTGCACTGGTATTTTGTGAATGATTTGAACTGGCCGGCGGTGAAGGCGGCGCGGGCGCGGGACATGGGAGTGTTCATCATCAGTCCCAACGATAAGGGCGGCAAACTTTATGAGCCGACACAACCGCTCACGCAACTGTGCGCACCGCTGGCGCCGATGCAGTTCAACGACCTCTACTGCCTGGCGCGGCCGGAGGTGCACACGCTGAGCTGTGGGGTCAAAAAGCCGGGTGATTTCGACGAACATGTGCGTGCGCTCGAGTTTTACGATCGCATGAGGGAAACGATCGGCCCGGTGGAAAAGCGGCTGCGGGACCAAATGGAGCGCGTACTTGGCGCCGAGTGGTGCGCGCGGTGGTTTGAAGGGGTGCCGCAATATGTCGATGTGCCCGGGGAGGTGAACATCCTGGAAATCCTGCGGCTGTGGACCTACGCCAAGCCGCTGGGGCTGGTTCCGTGGGGGAAGATGCGCTACAACCTGCTTGGACAGGGCGACCACTGGTTCCCGGGAGAGAATGCGAGCAAGCTGAGCGAAACCAACCTCGACGGCTGCCTGAAACGGAGTCCTTTCGGGTCGCGCATCCCGGAGATTTTGCGGGAAGCCCACGAAATGTTCTACGAAAAGCCGGCGCAGCGGTTGAGCAAGGGCGGCAGTTAGGCGGGCGGAGACCTGAAGTCCGAAGCCCGAAATCCGAAATCCGAAAAAAGTCCGAAGGCCGAAATTCGAAGGGCTATCGCATCAGATCGGCCCGTGATGGGCCGGTCGTGGGTGGGCCGAACATCCGGCGCGCGGACTTCAGTCCGCAGCAACTTCCATTGGCAGGGTACATCCGCATTCGAGACGCAATGGTCCGTCGGACATTGCTGCGGACTGAAGTCCGCGCGCCGACCCATTTGTCCAAAAAGAAGCGGCCGGGAGGTGATCCCGGCCGCTTTGGGTCTAAGAATACGGCTACAGGTCGAGGTTACTGAGCAACCCGGTAGAACTTGTTGCCTGTTGCCGGGATGGTAACCGGGTAAGGCGACGAAGCGCTGATTGGGGTGTAAGGGCCATCGGCTTTGTCAGCAGCCTGGAGGGTGCCCGCCGGCCACGATATCTGGATTTGGTTGGCGGACACCCTGGTAATGGTGAGCGAGATAGGGCCACCGGCGGCAAAGCTCACCTTGTTCGAAATGGCAGCCATATAAATGGAAGCAGCTTCGAGCGGGGAGAGGGCTTTGCGCCAAACACCGAGGTCGTCGATATCGGCCGAGCCGGGCTCGTTGTACGTGCCGTTGGGATCCTGGCCGATGGTGGCCGCAGCGCCGGTGGTGATGTCGCCAGCGGCAGCGGCGGTGGTGCCGCCCTGAAGGTTTTCACGGGCGACTTTGCCATCCAGATAGGTCACGGCGCCGGCGTGGCGACTAATCGAGTGGAGCAAATGATGCCAGTTACCATCATTGATGGAACCGATATCACCATAGACGCCCCAACCACCGCCGGTACCGTAGATGGACGCGGCCCAACCGCCGGGCCAGTTTGCGGTGGCAGGCCCATAAGACGGCGCGAACACATAGCCGTTACCGAACGTCGAGCCTACGGTGTCCGTGAAGAACGGCAGGTCGCCGCCCTGGTAATTGGCCGGAAGCCGGATCCAGTACGATACGCTGAAGTCGACGTTCGAGCTGAATTGGAGGTCTGGCACAACACCTAAGGTAACATAATTGGTGCCCACTGCGGGATCGGTGAAGTAGTGCAGAGCGCGCCCGAGGGCGCCGTCGGTCACGTAGGTGATCGCACCTTTGGCCGTGCCGTTGTTGTTACGACCGCTGGTGTCAGCGACACTATTCTCGAACGGCAGATGCAGGACCAGGCCGGGAATCATCACGGGGGTGGTCGGCGGCAACAGGACCGTCAAGGAGACTACGTCGCTGTTGGTGGTGCCAATCGCATTAGCGACGGTCACGGAATAATTCCCGGCATCAGCGAGCACGAGGGACGAGTTCGTGTAAGCGCTATCGGTGGCAAAGGCGATATCCGCCCCGTTCTTCTTCCACTGGTAGGAGAGCGGTTGGCTGCCCGCGGCACTCACGGAGAAGACACCCGGAAGCGACACATAATTGGTCAACGAAACCGGCTGGACCGCAATGAACGGCGCCAGGGAACTGCCATAAGCGGCCGAGTAATGCGCCTGGATGTTGGCAAAGGTCAGGGCGGTCGGGTAAATGGCCACTTCGTCGATGGTTCCTTTGAAACTGCCGTCGTAGGCGGGGTCGTTCCCCAAGTGCTTTGACCCGATACTGACCAGCGCGCTGGAAGTTCTCACACCCGCCGGGCGCGTGCCGCCAGTGCCTTGCGCCTGGCCGTTCACGTAGATGGTCATGGAGGCGGATACGCTATCATAAACGCCAGCCACATGCTGCCAACTGCCATTGGGGCCATCGACCGCACGGGCCTCAAAGAAGGCGTTGTTGTTGCCACGAGTGAAGAAGCGATACACTCCGGCGGAAACGTCCAGGGCAAATTGCTCGGCAGCGGTAGTGCCGCTGCTGCCGGCGCCCTTGGCGATGATGGTCGCCTCCTCGATCTGGCCGGGTTGGCCTTTGACCCATGCTTCCAGGGTGAAATTCGCGGAGGTGCCGGAGAAGTTGATAGCCGTTCCGCTGATGTTGCCGACGTAGGAATCGACACCCGAGAAGGTGGCCGCGGTGTCGGAGTCCAGGACGGAATAGCCGGGCTGACCGAGCAGAGCGCTGAAATACGTGCCGTTGTTGCCACCGTAGTAGTCGTTGGCAACGGTGCCACTGGCTTCACCCAGCCTCCAGTACGCCTGTGGAGCGTCGGCGATGACGGCGGCGGCGTACCCGGTGGGAATTGGCAGGACCGCAAGAGCGTTCGTGGTGCTGTTCGCGGTGCCTGCTTCGTTGATGATGGCGCAATAGTAGCTGCCCGCGGTGCCGGACCCGGTGGTGCCGGAATAAGCCGAAGAGTTCGCGCCGGCGATGGCGGCGCCATCCTTGTACCACTGGAACGTCATTGGGGTTGTACCTTCAGTGACCACGGAGAAGGTGAACGGCAACCCGGTGTAGCGGGTGATCGGCTGCGGTTGCTGCGTGATGGTCGGCGGAGCTGCTACTACCACAAAGCTCACTGTCCCGGTGGTGGAGCCGTACGGGTTGGTGACGATGGCCTGCACGGTCAGAGTACCGGCCGCCAAATTGTTTAGGGTCAGACTGGTGGTGGTAACCCCCGTCGAGATTCCGTTGCTGGTCCACAGGTAGCTTAGCGGAGGACTGCCTTCGGCCAAGACCGAGAACGACGCGGAAGAGCCCTTGTACACATTTTGCGGCACTTGCGGTGCGCGTGTGATGACCGGCGACACCTGCGCCGAATTATAAATTGTGTTGATTGCTGCGGCGGGCAGGGCGGTGTTGAAGATTGCAGGCTCGTCAATCCAGCCGGCCCAGCGCAGACCCACCGAGCCGGAAGTCCCATCGTATCCGCTGTTTTCCGGGCTGAGCGCGCCGCGTGAGCCGATGGACCACTGGTTGGTGACGTCGAGGGCCCCATGGGTGCTGGCCACGTTGGTTACCAGCACACCGTTGCGATAGAGGTTCCAATTTGCGCCGTCGTAGGAGCCGGCAAGGTGAACCCAGTTGCCGATATCCCCCGGCGGAATGCGAAAATAAGCAGCATCGTAATAGGCAGAACCATCGGTGACACCTACCTCGTAATAGTTGCCGTCGCCATAAAAATCAGTGCTGGGGCCACGGGAGATGCGCAGGAAAGTCTCTGCATAGGCATTGTTCCAGCCGTGGGCGATAATGTCCCGGAAGAAGTCCTGTTCCACCGGCTTGACCCACGCCATCATGGTGAGGTTGCCGCTGAAATGAAGGCCGGGGGCATCAGCGACCTGAATTCCTCCGTTCACACCATCGAAGAAGCACGCCTTGTTGTCGGCGCCGAGGCCGGCATAGCCGGAGCCGGTTTGGGCAGTCGCCGCACCCCACTTGACCGTCGCGTCCGCTGCCGTACCAATGCTGCCGAGATTTGTCACGACTGGGAAGGTGCTCGGGTCAGGAGGCGTGACGGCGGACTCATCGAGGTTCCAGTAACCATCCGGGCCGTCAGCTAGTATTTGAGCATCGTAACCGGCCGTGTTGGTCGTCGCGGCACTATAATGGGCCGCGATGGTGTCTGGAGAGAGTAATTTGCTGTAGAGTGCCAATTCATCGATCCAGCCGTCCCATCCCCGGTTTCCTGAGAAGCCGCCGTAGGAAATCGCAGGGGCATCACCCAGAGTGCCGAAAAGCGATGTTCCTCCGATGCGCAGGGCCATCTGCGGGTTGCGGGCCCAATTGGCTACGGGGGCGGACACGGAGCCGATTTGGACGCCGTTTGCGTAAAGAAGCGCGGTAGTTCCGTCGTAGGTGGCGACGATGTGCTGCCAAACTCCGTTCGCGGCATTGCCACTCGTCGCGGTGCAGAGACCTGCATAACCGCCGGTATTGCCGAGTCGGAACTGCCAGCGGCCGCTGGGATTGACGTAAAACAGCCAGCCAGCCCGGTCACCGCCACCATACCAGTTGGGGTCAAAATTGGACAGCGGACATAAGCCTGTCGCATCAGCCGGGGCGAGGCTATTAGGCTTGGCCCAGAACTCGATACTGAATGGCGGCATCGGGTTCAACGCGGAGTTGTACGGCACATCGACCCTGGACCCGCAAAAGCCCGTAGCAGCCCCGGGGTTGTTCAGCCGAATGGCTTTGCCCACAACACCCGTCTCCCCCTTGCCCACGTCCAAGACGGCGTAGCCGTCGGCGGCGGAACCGAGCGCAGAGGCATTAGCCAATTTGTTAAGCGCCGGGGAGGGCGTAGTTTCGTTGAGTCGCCAATAACCCAGCGGGTTATAGCCGGTCACGGTGGTCTGGTAATCCGCGGCGCCGGCGCCTTGGGCGCATAAGGCCAGCACCATTATGGCCGCCAGGCGGAAACTTTCTTTGGGATGGGTGAGTCGGATCATGGTTTTTGTCTGTTGCTGCAGTTAGTAGTTTTATTGCTGATTGGTCCAGACTTTGCCTTTGACGGACACTGCAACTCACCGCCAAAAGGCGGAGCCATGGGCCCTCACTACCTTCCCCGACTGAATTCCCTGCGGGAGTAGTGAAATCTTTGTGCGATTGGATTCGGGTTATTTTAGACGGGTGGTTCGCTGCTGGATCCATTCGATGTCCATATCGCGGGGGACGCGGTAGGGATCGGGGATACTGGAGTAGAGCGGGGGCATCGTGCGGCCGTCACGCCATTTCTTGATTTCGGAATGGCCGTCGGCGAACGAGTAGCCGCAAGCGTTGTTATGGTAGAAGCCGGGCAAATCCTGGCTGAACTCATAAGCTGCGGGGTTGTATGGGCTGAAGCCGGCCATGTCGGTCATGTAATTGCCCCAGTTGACGATGTCCTCGCGCATATCGACGAAGAGGAACGTCTTTGAGGGGCCGGGAATGCCCTGGATTTGGCTTGTCTTTGTGTAGATCATATAGGGGTTGGCCCAGGTCCAACCGCCGGTCGTGCCGACAAAGCCACCAAGGAAGAGGTTGATGGAAATCGTGCGAATCCGGGGCATCATTGCCCCGCTGGCAGTCTTGATCAGTGACTGGTCAGCCGGGCATTTATAGAGCTTCCGGTTCTTGTAATAGGGCATAAGGGGAGGCCCTGATACGCCGGGGAATTGTGTGAACTGAGCGACCTCCCAGTCATAGTCCCAGTTGCCGGGATTCGAGGAGGAAAAGTCCATGTGCGTCAAGGTCCAGGAGTAGGCGTTTTGCGGGTTTCGAACCCCTTGCCCGTCGTCGCTGGCATAGCACATCACATCCCGGTTGTCGTCCGCATAAAGGCGCCAGCCCAACGCCAATTGACGGCCGTTATTCATGCACTGGACTCCCTGCGCCTTGGTTTTGGCCTTATTGAGCGCCGGCAGCAGCATGGAGGCCAGAATCGCGATAATGGCGATGACCACGAGCAGCTCGATCAAGGTGAAACCTTGCCGGCGATCTGCCGTGGGCTTGTATGTTTGCATTTTCATCATAACTCGCACCTCATCTGTGATGGTTGTGTTTGCTTTTTTAGGTCACAGAGGGGCAGGCTTCGTCTTCCCCTGGTTCTGTCTGGTTGAGCCAGGACCCCAAGGTCCTGGAAATTGTGTGGGAGAGTGGAGCGGGCGGACGCAGTTGAACTCCCTTGTTCCAGCGGGCGACCTGTCCAACACCACAGCCATAGGCCTCGAAATTCGCCCAAGATTCAGATTTGATACTGCGCCGCATAAGGCCGATTCAATTCATATCCCAGAACGGCCAAAAAAGTCAAGTAGCATTAACCACTTTTTCAGCTATGCCCTATATTTATGCGATCGGGCCGAGGGAGTCAATTTCCATTATGCACCCGTCTCTGTCCAGAATATTTTGACTGGCTCCAGGCGCCGGGACAGTATGCCCGAGGTGTGCCCGTTCAAAGCCATCGCCGCCATGTCGCTGAACCGCGTGATCGGGTGTCGGAACCGAATTCCGTGGCATCTGCCGGAGGATTTTAAGTGGTTCAAGAGGTTGACGATGGGCCAGGTGCTGGTGATGGGCCGCAAGACGTTTGAATCAATCGGCCGCCCTCTGCCCGGCCGGACAACGATTGTGCTGACTCACTCGAGCGAGGGGATAGCGGGGGTGAGGACAGTCCAGAACCTGGGCCAGATTGATCCGGCTGAGGCGGCTTTTGCGGGGAGGGAGTTCTTCATCTGCGGGGGCGCGCAGGTTTACCGCCAGGCCCTGCCCTTGTGCTCGGACCTGTATTTGACGCTGGTGAAACGCAACGTCGAGGGAGACGCTTTCTTCCCGCCCTTCGAAGCGGAGTTCGAGTTGGCCGAACAGTTGCAGGACGGCCCGGAATTCGAGATCCTGCATTATCGGCGCGCTGAAGCCCCGCTGGGATAGAGCCGATCCGGCGGACCGTTCCTTGCAGCGTCATCGCGTAGCGATGAAAAGAGGGTAGCCGTGGATTTCAATCCACGGGAACCGGGTGCGCAGGTTGTGATTGCGTCGCGTAGCGACGCCAGACCGTTGCCGCGGGATGTGGCGCGCGCGGGTAGGGCCGGGCTCAGGCGTCGCTACGCGACGCGGTGGCAGCCTACGGTCATGGCAGCCCGTGGATTGAAATCCACGGCTACCATCTTGGCATCGCTACGCGATGGCTCCCGATCAAACCCCTGTGAAAGAGAAAGGGGCCTTCTCTCTCCGACCCTGTCCTCCTGAGGAGGAGAGGGAGATCGACTCCGCCATCGCTTTTCTCTCTTCGTCAGGAAGAGAGAGCGCCCGGGTTTTAGCATTTCGCCGGCGATGGGCTTGCGATTACACTGCGCGGCCGATGTCGCAGATGTTGAAATCGAGCGGGGCGATGGCTGCCGCGACGCTAACCAGCCGACTGTTGGGGATGGTGCGCGAGATGGTTTATGCGGCGTTCATGGGGAACACGTGGGTGGCGAGCGCGTTCGTGATGGCGTTCCAGGTGCCGAACCTGTTCCGGCGGCTGTTGGGTGAGGGGGCGTTGACGGCGGCCTTCATCCCGATTTTCAAGCAAAAGGAGCTGCATGACGGGGAGCGGGAGATGTGGCGGGCGGCCAACGCGGTGATATCCGGCCTGGCGTCGATGGCCGCAGCGCTGTCGCTGGTGGTGGTGCTGGGAATTTCGGTGGCGCTGGCAATCGGGATTCCGGAGGGCGAGACGCGGCTGATGTTGACGCTGCTGCGGTTGATGTTTCCTTACATGCTGCTGGTGTGCCTGGCGGCGG
>DATDCV010000087.1:0-3192 GCA_036524155.1 Verrucomicrobiia bacterium | reverse complement strand
AGGTTCATGGGAAGGGCCGGGGTGTCATGGGGCCCCAAGCCCGCTGAACACGTTCAGAATTTGACCTGCTCACGACCGGGAAGAAGCACAGACGCCCCGCGCCGTCCCGCGCGAGCGTCCCCGCGGCCAAACTTCGCCTTCGTTGACACCCCTTCGAGCCGCTGTTAGCTTCCTGACCCCTTGAGTATTCACATGGACTACAAGAACACACTCAACCTGCCGCAAACCGACTTTCCGATGAAAGCCGACCTGGTAACGCGGGAACCGGCCCGGCTGAAGAAGTGGCAAACGGCGAAGCTCTACGAGCGCATTCAGGCGCAGCGCGCCGGCGCCCGGAAGTTCGTTTTGCACGATGGCCCGCCCTTTGCCAATGGGGACGTTCACATCGGCACCGCCCTGAACAAGATCCTCAAGGATATCGTCGTTCGCTACAAAAGCTTGCGCGGCCTCGACGCGCCTTACGTGCCCGGTTGGGACTGCCATGGCCTCCCCATCGAGTTCAAAGTCTCACAAGACATGCGCAAGGCCGGCGACACCGCCACCGACGCCCCGACCATCCGCCAGGCCTGCGAAGCCTATGCGCGCAAGTACATCGATATTCAACGCGAGCAATTCAAGCGCCTCGGTGTCCTGGGTGACTGGGACCATCCCTATCTGACTCTGAACAAGGAATACGAAGCCGAGGAGCTGCGCCTCTTCGCCAACATCGTTGAGCAGGGCTTTGTCTATCGCGGCAAGAAACCCGTCTACTGGAGTATCCCCTGCCGGACCGCCCTCGCGGAAGCCGAAGTCGAATACAAAGACCACGTCAGCCAAAGCGTCTATGTAAAGTTCCCGCTCGTAGGTCATCCCGGCACCTCGGTGGTCATTTGGACAACCACACCCTGGACTCTGCCGGCCAACCTCGCGGTGGCTTACAATTCCACTTTCAGTTACTCGCTGGTGCAGGTCGGCGAGGAGCAACTCATCGTCTCCGCCCTCCTGCTCCCGGCCGTCGCCCAAAAATGCGGCTGGGACTCCTACCTCATCATCCGCAGCCTCGACGGTGGCCACCTGCGCCAACTCGAGTACCAGCATCCGTTCTGCAAACGCACTGGCAAATTCTTCGCCGGCGATGGTTTCGTCGATAATGTCACCGGCACCGGCTTTGTTCATGTCGCACCCGGACACGGCCTCGAGGATTACCTCCTCGGCTCCGAGCACGGCTTGCCCATCTACTCCCCCGTGGACGATGACGGTAAGTTCACCCACACCAACGACCTGCCTGTCGAGCAGCAAATGCCCGCCGAAATGCTCGGCAAGTCCATCCTCGAAAAGCACGGCAAAAGCGACGCCAACGAAGCTGTGCTCCACGAATTGCGCACGCGGCACGCGCTGGTCCACCAGGAAAACTACCATCACAGTTACCCGCACTGCTGGCGAAGCAAGACCCCGATCATCTTCCGCGCGATGGACCAATGGTTCATCGAAGTCGATCACCACACCACACCCCAAGGTGCCCTTGGGCCGGGAGATCACGCGCAGCCCGCAATTCCCTTCCGCCGGCGCGCCCTCGACGAAATCAACCGCGTCAACTGGGTCCCCGATTGGGGCAAAAACCGCATCGAAGCCGCCGTCCAGGGCCGGCCCGACTGGTGCATTTCCCGCCAACGAACCTGGGGCGTCCCCATCCCCGCATTTTACGATGCCCAGGGCAATCCCATCCTGGATCCCCGAATCGTCCGCAACGCCGCCGACCTGTTCCAGCAGCACGGTTCCAACGCCTGGTTCGCCCAGTCCGCCGCGGATTTGTGGCGGGCCCTCCGGCCCCCGGACTGGAACGGCCCCGAGGCCGTCGCCAAGTCCGCCGACACCCTCGATGTCTGGATCGACTCTGGTTCCTCCTCCCGCGCCGTTATCGCCGCACGCAAGGAACTCCGCGGGGCCCACCACCCGTTCCAGTGCGACTTGTACCTCGAGGGCAGCGACCAGCATCGCGGTTGGTTCCAGTCCTCCCTGCTCCTCTCCCTCGCCGCCAACGGCGCCGCCCCCTTCCGCACCGTCCTCACCCACGGCTTCATGGTCGACGAAGACCGCGAAAAAATCTCCAAAAGCAAACAGGGCCAGGCTGTTTACGAAAAACCGCAAACCGCTGACGCCTACGTCAAAAAATACGGCGCCGACGTCGTCCGCCTTTGGGTCGCTTCACAGGATTACCGCAACGACATCATCGTCAGCGAAAAACGCATCGACAAAGTCGGCGAAACCTACCGCATTATCCGCAACGCCCTGCGCTATCAGCTCTCCAACCTCTACGATTTTGATCCCGCTAAAAACCTCGTGCCCGACGGCCAACTCACCGGCCTGGACCGCTGGGTCCTGGACGAATTCTCCACCCTCGAACAGCAGGTCCTCGAAGCCTACGAACAATACGAATTCCACGTCGTGTATCAGAGGGTCAGCCAGTTCGTCGCCGTCGAGCTTTCCGCGATCTACCACGACGTCGTCAAGGATCGCCTCTACACCGACCCCGCCAACTCGCCACGCCGCCGTTCCACCCAGACCGCCCTGCTCCGCATGGTAACCGGCTTGTGCAAAATGCTCTCCCCCATCCTCTCCTTCACCACTGACGAAGCATGGGAATTTGTCCCCGGCAAATCGGGCGATTCCGTCCATGAGCAGCCCTGGCAACCGTCTGCCTTCGCGCGCACCGAACCGGAGCGCGCCGCCTGGACCACTCTCTTCGACCTCCGCACTCGGGCCCTGCCCATCCTCGAAAACGCCCGCCAGGCCAAACACATCGGCAAAGCCCTCGAAGCCAAACTCACCTTCTCCGGTAGCAACCCCTCCTTGGTCATCGCCCAGGACAATCTGGCTGAACTGCGCGAATTGTTGAACGTATCCCAACTCGGCATCGAGCCGGGCGGCGCGACGGATATCGAAATCGCCGTCACCAAAGCCGATGGCCAAAAATGCGAACGCTGCTGGCACTGGGAAACCGATGTCGGCTCCCAGCCCACGCACCCCACCATCTGTAGCCGCTGCGTTCAGGCCGTCGGCCAGAACGCCTAATCCCGAACACTGTAGGCGACGACGTCAGGAGTCGAAATGCACAGGATTGCAGGCGGCGACCTAAGGAGAATCCTAACTCCACGAGAGAGCGGCATAAGACCAACAAACTGGCCCCCTCCCTCTCCTCCTCTGGAGGAGAGG
>DATDCV010000086.1:0-28120 GCA_036524155.1 Verrucomicrobiia bacterium | reverse complement strand
ACCCTCTCCTCTACCACCTCGTCCTCAACACCGACCAGTGTTCCTATGAAAACGCGGCGCGGATTATTGGCGGCATTGTGCTCGGTCGTCTCTGGCTCACAGCCGTGCCGCCCACGGGGTCACAGTTGTCCCAGGCGGCGTAATAATTCTGCGGTATACGTTGTCCCGACGATATCTGCTTAGGATGCGTCGAGCGTGCCATACGTGATCGGGGCGATTACGTTGCCGGCCCCGTCGATGATCCGGCGCGTCTTCTCGTCGAATAGGCAAGTGATCTTTAGGCGGTCGGCCATCTCCGCCAGGGAGAGCACCGTCTGGGCGCGGATCGCCAGATCGATATTTGCGTTAGGGGCTTTGCCCGACCGGATGCAATCGAACCAGTTCTTTTCGTGGAACCGGATGTCTTCGGGCTGAAGGCCGTTGAACTCCTGGGGCTCGATTTCGCGGTCAAACTCTTTTTCAGGTACCAAGTCGAGGCGCTCCCCGGCCGAGCCGGCTATCAGTGTCGCTTTGTGGCCGTAAATCGCGAATCCAGGACTCCTCCCGTTCACGGAACTGCAAGTGATGGTGAGGAGCAGCCCGCTGGGAAACTCCGAAAGGAACTGGACATGTTCGGGCACATCTCGCTCCGGCGTCCTCGGAGTGGTGAGGTCGCTGTGGAGGTTATGCGTGGAGACGCAGTTGACTCGCCTTGGAAACTCCAGGTTCCCCGTCGCCAGCATCAACGCGTGAAGCCGGGATGAGGCAAGCACTCCCAGAAGACCGGTGCTATACCGGTAGTACTTGTTCCAGCGACAAAAATGCTCAGCCGAAAACGGGACGCGCGGTTGGACCGGGCCGAGCCATTTTTCCCAGTCAATGTTCTCCGGAGTGGCTTCGGGGTCGATTAGGTAATTCCATTCTCCGCCAATGCTGTTCCGGCAGTAGTATCCTTGGCCCCACACGGGTGTCCCGATCTTGCCAGCCTGGATGAGTTTGGCGCATTTTTGCCAGGCACCGGCTGAGCAAGTCGCGGCGCCAAGCTGGAACACTCTTCCAGTGCTCTTGACCTTATCGTAGACCTGAAAGGCTTCACCGAGGTAGCGCGTGAGCGGTTTCTCACAGTACACGTGCTTCCCGGCATCCAGCGCATCAATCGTTGTGTTGGCGTGGAGTGGTTCGTGGGTCGCAACGACAACGGCGTCCACATCGCTTCGTTCCAGCAGCCTCCGATAGTCTGCGTAAACCTGGGATTCCCTGAGATTCGCACGTTGCACCCCCCAACGACGGTACCGGCTGAAAACGTCACACGCGGCGACGATTCGAGTGTTGTTTTCTGTTGCTTTCTCGTGGATGCCGAAGAGATGGTTTTGACCGAAGCCGTTGCACCAGGTGAGACCGACAACGGCGACTCCGATCCTATCGTTGGCGCCCAAAACGTTCAGCGACGGCGCTTTATTCTGAACTGCCAGCTTAACCATCGGAAGTCGATTCATTTCCGTCGTTAGGACGGATCCACTTTTCTTTAAAGCCGTTTATACTCCCATTCTACAACTGGGAGAAGCGGAATCGGAAGGACCTTGCGGGGGCCTTGGTCTTGATGTTGCCACCGGTTGTGCTTAAGTAACGCCATGAACCGACGAGCATTCCTGCGCGACAGTACCGTGCTTGGGGCTTTCACCGTATCCGGCGTCAGGATGGCGACCGGCCAAACGCCGGCGCTAATTAAACGTTCTCCCGCCAAACCCGTGGTGATTGCTTCCCAAAATGGCAACGTCTACAGGAACGGCGGCAACGAGACCTGCGTCCAGGCCGCCTTTAACCGGATGATGCAAGGGGCCGATGTGCTCGCTGCCCTCATCGCGGGCGTCAACATCGTTGAGTTGGATCCCGAGGAATGTTACGTCGGCTATGGGGGCCTGCCGAACGCGGACGGCGTGGTTCAACTGGACGCGAGCTGCATGCACGGTCCGAAAAAGCAGGCGGGCGCGGTAGCGGCACTCGAAGGCGTGCGGACTCCTTCGCTGGTCGCGAAGGCAGTCATGGAGATGACCGACCATCATTTGCTGGTCGGGAAAGGCGCGCAGACCTTCGCCCGTAACATGGGCTTCAAGATTGAGAAAGACCTGAACACGGAACGCTCGCGCAAGGCCTGGCTCGAATGGAAGCGGAAGACCGATCCAAAGCATTACCCCGATCCAGTGAAACGCTCGGCCCGGGAACGGCAGACGATCAATCAGATGGCCGCCGGCGGGGTAATCCCTTCCACCCGGATGCACGGAACCATTAACTGTGACGGGATTAACGCCAAAGGCGAGATTTGCGGGGTAACGAGTACCAGCGGTTTGCCCTTCAAGATTCCGGGCAGAGTTGGCGATTCCCCCATCCTCGGGGCCGGGCTTTACGTCGATGGCAATATCGGTGCCGCCGGCTCAACGGGGCGCGGCGAGGCCAACCTGTTTAACTTGTGCTCCTATCTCATTGTGGAAAGCCTGCGTCGCGGGTTGCAGCCGAAGGACGCCGGGCTCGAAGCCTTGCGGCGCATCCGCGCCAATACTGTCGAAAAAAGGTTGCTCAAACCGAACGGCGACCCGAATTTCAACGTTATCTTTTATGTTCTCGATGCCGCGGGCAATCATGCCGGGGTCGCCCTTTACGGTGAGGATGAAGATGAACGAAGCTCGACGAACCAACCCAAGACCCGGCAGGTTTTGTACAGCTTCTGTGACGAGAATGGCCCGCAAACTGTCCGCTGCGAGCCGTTGCTATCCGGCACCTCACAGCGATAGCCTACAGCCCTGTTGATCCTATGCGCACAAAACTATTCTCTACTGGTACAGGCGGTCCTGCAACGAGCCGAATTCCCAGAGGGACCGCGGTTTTATCGCACGCCTTGCTCGGGTTGCTGCTGGCCGGAACTCTCTTGCAGGGAGCGCCGGATCAGCAATCTGCCGCGGAGAAGCCCAGGGACATAATTGCCGTGTTCCGGCTCGCCGGGCCGTTGATGGAGGTACCGCCTGACGACGTGTTTCAGATGTTTGGCCCCACCGGGACTTCGTTGAGGGAATTGGTCGAGCGCCTGGACAAAGCAGCGGTTGACCCGACGGTCAAGGCGGTGGTCATCCTGCCTGAATCCGACTGGCTGGGCGCGGCGCAGATGGAAGAACTGCGTGCCGCGATGACCGAGGTTCGCGACCATGGCAAGGAAGTTTATGTCCATGCCGACTCGTTAACCCTGGGGCGATATCTGCTGGCTTGCGCGGCGTCGCGGATCAGCGTCGTGCCGACCGGCCCGGTGCTGGTTCCCGGCCTCCACGGCAGTTCGTTGCACGTCCGTGGCCTGTTAGACAAACTCGGCGTCAAACCCGACTTCCTCACCGAAGGCGCTTACAAGAGCGCGGCGGAATTGTTCATGCGCGAGCAACCCAGCCCCGAAGCCGACCAAATGATGAATTGGCTCATGGACAGTTGGTACGCCACTTTCAAGGAACTGATCGCTCAGGGCCGCAAGGCCGACGCTGCCAAGGTGCAGGGGTGGCTGGACGCCGGCCTGTTCACCGCCGAACGCGCCAAAACTGCCGGGCTGATCGATGCGGTTGAGCAGCGCCAGGACTTCGAAGCAATGCTCCAGGAGCGTTACGGCAAGGACGTGCTCTTCGACAAGCGGTACGGTCGCAAGCGCCAGGCCGATGTCGATTTCTCCAACCCGTTGGCGCTGCTGAAATTCTGGACCGACCTCTTCGCCGGGCCCGAGAAAAAGGGCGAGGCCAGGCCTGCCGTCGGCATCGTTTATGTAAACGGCCCGATCATGACAGGAACAGGCACTGCCGGTCCATTCGGGGCCAGCCTGGGGGCCTTCAGCGATGAAGTGCGTGCGGCCCTGGAGAAAGCCGCCGCGGACGACTCGATCAAGGCAGTGGTCTTGCGGATCGACTCGCCGGGAGGTTCGGTCACGGCCAGCGAGATCATCCTCGATGCGACGCGGCGGCTGAAAGCCAAAAAACCTTTTGTGGTGTCAATGGGCGACGTTGCCGGCAGCGGTGGCTATTACGTCGCCTGCGCCGCCGACACGATCTTCGCCGATGCGACGACCCAGACCGGCTCGATCGGCGTCCTTGGCGGAAAATTCGCCACGACCGAGATGTGGAAGAAAGCGGGCATCACTTTCAAGGAGTATAAACGCGGCCAGAACGCCGGCATCTTCTCGACCGACGACGTATTCACCGAGAGCGAGCGCGCCAGCCTGCGGTCTCTCATGGACGACGTCTATGCCGTGTTCAAACAGCACGTCACCGGGATTCGGGGCAACCGTCTCAAGAAACCGATCGACGAACTCGCTGGCGGCCGGGTGTTCACCGGCAAACAGGCGCTCGATCTGGGGCTGGTGGACCGCCTCGGAACGATGAGCGACGCCGTTGCCTTCGCCGCTGGTGAGGCGAAGATCAAGGACTACGAGGTGCGTGTGGTGCCTGAGCCCAAAACTTTCCTCGAACAATTGATGGAGTACCGTTCCGGCGGGAAAGATGACCCCAGGCATATCGGCCCCTCGGGCAGTGAAGGCGCCCTCTTCAAGCTGGCTGCGCCCTACTTGCAGAACCTCGATCCTCAGCGCATCGCGGCCATAGCCTCGGTCCTCCACCGACTGGAAATCACGCAAAGAGAAGCCGTCGTCCTGACCATGCCGGAGATCCGATTCGAATAAGGCGGAGTCCACATCGCCGGCGAGGCCCGAGCCCGTTAGGCTGCGATTCCCGGGTTCCCGCATCTAATTGTTTGTCCAGCGCAGCTTCAACGCTTCGACAACAATCACGCCCACCGGCGTTCCGATCACGTACCCCCAGATGCCCACCAGGATGCCCGGCAAGACCAGGCGCGGCCAGCCTGCCGAAATCGCCATTGCGGCCGCGCTCGGCGCGCCGCCCAGGTTCGCATTCACCGCCAGCAGCAGTTCCTCCAGGTTAAAGCGAAGCACTTTCCCCAAGGCGAGTGTCACGACGAGGTTGACCACAGCGATGACCGCGCAGAAGACAAAGAACAGCGGCGCCTGAACAAGCACAGCTTTCAAGTCCGCCGGCAGGCCGATGCAGAACAGGAAGATATAAAGCGTAAAAGTGCCGAGTTCTTCCGGACCGTTGATTGCTGACAGTGACCTGTGAAAGACGGTCGCAGTCAGCAGCGACAGCGCCGTAATCAGGACGAACTTATTCGTGCATAACACCTGGAGCATTTGCAGGGCGAGGCTGCCCTGTCCCACGTCGCCAAACACGCCGGAGACGACGTGTTCCACTCCCTTAGATGCGGCGACCACCAGCAGCCCAATCGCCAGCGCTTTCGCGATGTCCAGCAGGCCAATTCCCTTGCGCTGCCAATGTTGGGCGGCCAGAGTCCCGGCCTCCGCGCTGTTCGATTCGAGCGAGTGCGGGTGGGGGTAACGGCGGCGGAAAAACGAGCTGGCGGCGGCCGCCAGCAGCACCACGAACAGGGCAGCCATCACGAAGTTGTCCGCAACGATCAGCGGGTCGGACACCTGCTCGCTCACGTGGTAACTGCTCTTGATCGCCATGAAGTTGACCGCGCCCCCGATGTAACTGGCGGCCATCATCCCGGCGGCGTGTTCCAGATCGGGTGAGGCGACCCAGCGCCGAAGGAGGAACACGGCCAGAAAAGTACCCGCCAGAGTGCCGATGGAGCTGAGGTGAAACGCCAGGAACATGCGCCCGGTCGAGCGTACGATTTGCAGTGCGTTGGCGCGGAACAGCAGCAGCGGAATCGCCAGCGGAACGAGGTAATCGTCCACGAAATCGTAAGCGGGCGATTTGGCTGGCATTATGCCCGTGTTCGAGAGCGTCATGGCGATCAGCAACGCCAACACCGGGCCGCTCAAGCGGGCGGCCCACTTCCACTTTTGCTCCAGCCAGATGGCCAGGGCCGTGCCGGAGACGATTAGCGCCCAGAGAGTCCACGAGTCGTTCGGAGAGATCAGTGAGCTCATTCCGATCATCGCCGCTTGAGAATCATGTTGGCCAGGTCCACCCGGCGCGGTTTGCCTTGGCGGCCGGAGAGGAAGACCAGGTGCTCATCGGCATAAAGGCCAGGCGGAAAGGCGAAGACGTATCGGTTCACCGGCGTGAGACGATAGTCCGCCATGTTCTCGGTCATGGCGTAGAGGTGGCCATTCCGCCAGCTCACCACCAGCGGGATGAACCCCGGCCCGTAACTCCCCAGGTACGGACGCCAGTCGCTTGGAATCTCAGGTCCGCCCGGGGCAACGCGTGCGAATTTCTGAACGCCCATCGTAAATCCGGTCGCTTCGCCCTTATCATTGCGGACAAAGGTAAGCGGGGCGGCGTCACTCACGCGGCTGTCGGCCAGAAACCGCAGCGGCTCGATCGCGGTCAGCCTCGTAGCTTGCCCCGAGATGTTCGCGATGAGGCGCCTCTCCTTCACCTCCAGTTTTGCCCAGAAACTCTGGGATTGATAGTCGCCCGCGAACGCGGCGAGGGTTTCCGCGGACAGGTCGAGCGCCGGCGGAACCGGAGGTGGTTCTTCGCCACGTTTGGCTTCGAGCATGAGCGAGAGAGCCAGGTTCGCCAGCTTCTGGATTCGTGCGTTGACCACGTCCTCATTGCCCAGCACCACGGCCCCTATTTTGACGTCCGGCAAAAAGACGAGTGAGGAAGAGTGGCCATAAACCGCGCCGTTGTGGCTGATGCAGGGGTGCTCGCGAAATTTGCCGACCAGGAACCCCAGGCCAAAGCCGGTTGGTTCAGAGGTGAGTTGTGGCGTGAACATTTGGGTCAGTGACTCCGGTTTGAGGATGCAGCCGCCGGGGGCGCGGCCCTCCGCCGCGAGCATGGCGATGAAACGGGCCAGGTCGCCGGCAGTCGTGAAGAGGTTGCCGGCCGGGATGGTGCCTAGGTCAAATACCGGCGCGCACCGTCGCACAAAACCGCCGTGTCCATCCGCCACGCGCATGTAAGCCTGAACGAGCTGGCCTGGTCGCAAGTCTTTGACTGTCCAGGCCGAGTTGGTCATGGCTAGCGGCCCCAGGATGTGCTGCCGCTGGTATTCCCGGAAAGTCATGCCGGACACGAGTTCCACCGCGCGTCCAGCGATGCTGGGGCCGACGTTCGAGTACCGGGTTTTGGTATTGGGCGGGTTGACCAGCACGCCCTGAGGCACGCTGGCTGTCATTCGCGTCAATCCCGGCTGGGTGTCGTCGAAATAACCGCCCACAGGGGATTCGCGGAACATCCCCGACCGGTGGCAAAGGAGCTGCCGGAGGGTTACGGGCGCTGGGTTCGTGAAAGGATTGATGGGTACCAGCCCCGCATCCACACGTTCCAAAGGCATGTCCAGATCCAACTTGCCCGCTTCGACGAGCTGCATTACGGCGACGGCGTTGAACAGCTTGGAGATGGAACCGCAGCGGAACGCGCTTTCCCGTTTGGCTTCGCCGAACCCGGCTGCATAGACCGTCTCTTGTTCGTCCACGAGCGCCACCGAGATTCCCGTGATGCCCCAGGCGGTCATCTCTTCACGCACGGCTTGCTCAAGTCGGCCGACCGCAACAGCGTAATCTGCGGCGTCAGCCTCCGAAGAAAAAGCCGCTAATGCCGCCAGCAGCCAAACTGCCGCGGTCAGGCATCGGAATAACAGTTTCATAGTCCGCTTGAGGGCTCGACTGGCGGTCCAATCGAGCAGCCACAAGATGCCTGAGAGCGCACGGGTCTGGCAACCGATGACCGGCACATGCGGCAACCGCCCCGACTCGGTTCCAGACGCGAGGGATAGGCCCTGCGCCTGCATGCACTACGTTGGTCTGATGGCCGCCACCCGGCACGAGAACGTCTTTGGAAACGCCCCAAACCCCGACCGCCGGCGGCTAATCTTCTGAACACCGTTCGGCTAAAGGACTATCTCCACCATCTCTTTGCCGCAGGCGCATTTGACTGGCTTTTGGCTGACGGCCTGGCAACAGTCGGGCCCGCAGGCGCACACATATTTGCCCGCAAGGTTCGCCGTCTGTTTCTTCCCGTCTAGTTTGTACTGAGCTTTTGGCCCGTTTACTTTGGTCAGTTTGACGCTCACTAATTGATGACCACATCCGCATTTGCCTTCCTTTTTCGCGATCATGCCGCACGCGCAGGCTGAGCCGCAGGGACAAACGTAAACTGAATCCCCCGCCTGGGCGGCCATGACCACCGCGAGCATGTCTTTTCCGCAAGCGCATTTGGCGTCCTTTTGGCTGACGGTGCGGCAACAGTCAGTCGAGCAGGCGCACACATACTTGCCCGTCAGCAGCGCGCTTTGTTTTTTGCCGTCCAGTTGGTAGTACCCCTTTTGGCCTTTCACTTTGGTCAGGACGACTTTGGTCAATTCATGGCCGCAGCCACACTTGCCCTCCTTTAGTGAAACCATGTCGCACCCACAGTCGGACCCGCATGGACAAACATAGACCGCATCTCCAGTCTGAACCGCCAGGCTGGAGCGAATGGCCGCCGAGGAAGTTAAAATGGAGGCCGTTAGAAGACACGCCGCAACGATCATCCCGAATCTTTTCATAAGTTTCTCTTGGTTTGCGTTGTTGTGACAACACCAGAACACCAATTATAGGCTGACAATGCAAGTCACTTACGCAGGGAGTTTTCTGAATCAGATAGACTGCGACGAGTAAGTGAAGGGGCAGGGATGTGAGGGTCAGGAAGAGCATGCCCACAACCTGGCCTTTGATTCCTCGAAAGATTATGATTGACTCGCCCGGCTTTACTTTGTGTCCTCCTGTCTGCGCGGCCGCAGAATGATGAGCGTGAAAACCGAGAAACCAATTAGACGATGACCCAGAGCACCAGCGTTCACAACTTTTTCAGCGGGACCGTTTCTAAAGGATTGCCTAAGGCCAGGACCTGGGCGATCGGGCTGGCCCTTGCGACGCTCACGTTCACAGCGGCAGCAGCCGACTGGCCGCAATTCATGGGGCCAAACGGCGATGGCACCTCGATCGAAAAGGGACTGGTCCGGTCCTGGCCGGCGGAAGGACCAAAGATCCTCTGGACGGTTCCGCTGGGGCCAGGATACGGCGGGGCCGCTATCCGCGACGGCAAGGTCCATGTGCTGGACCGCGTCAACCGGCAACAAGACGTTTTGCGGTGTCTCGATTTGGAGACCGGCAAAGAAGATTGGAAGTTCGGCTATGACGCGCCCGGGCCGATCGACCACGATGGCTCGCGCAGCACGCCGGCCGTGGGCGAGAAATCCGTGTACGCGATCGGTCCATTTGGCCAGTTGCACTGTGTCGACCGCACCACTCATCAGGTGGTGTGGAAGAAGAACATAGTGAGTGATTACAGCAGCAAAGCTCCGCGGTGGGCCGTGGCCCAGTCACCGCTGCTTTACCGGGACCTGGTGGTGGCGGCGCCTCAGTCGGAGCGGGTCGGCATGGTCGCTTTCGACCAGGCAACCGGCAGCGAGCGTTGGCGCTCGGAGGGTATCGGTCCAATGGCCTATGGCTCGCCCATGCTGATCAACGTGGAGGGTGTCGACCAGTTCGTCATCGTGAACTCGCTGGGCGCGGCGGCGGTCAGCGCGGCGGACGGCAAAGTGCTGTGGAAATACTCCCACCCGTGCAAGATCCCGATCCCGAACGTCACTGCACTTGGCGGCGGCAAATTGTTCGTAACCGGCGCTTACCTGGCGGGCAGCGCCATCATCCAGGTCTCGCGCAGCGGCGGTAGCTGGACCGCCAAGGAACTGTCGCAGAAAGCCCAAATGGGCGGTCATTGCCATCCAGCCCTGCTTTACCAGGACCACCTCTATTTGCTCTGCAACGTCAACGAGCGCCAGGACGGGATGGTTTGCTTCGACCTCGAGGGGAAAGTGCTGTGGCAGACCAAAAACAGCCCCAACCTCGACAAGGGCGGCTCGATTCTAACGGCGGACGGACTCATGTACGTCATGGATGGTCGAAGCGGGGACCTGCACATCGTCGAGCCCTCTCCCTCCGGTTTCAAGTCGCTGAGCCAGACGAAGGTGCTCGGCGGCAAGGAAATTTGGGGACCGCTCGCGCTGGCGGACGGGAAACTCGTGATTCGCGATTAAACCCAGATCAAGTGCGTCGATCTGCGCGCGCGCTGAACTCGCCGACCACGGGTCTTTGCGGCGGCAGTTTTTCACATCCATCGCCCGAATGTGAATAACTTGATATTGCCTTTTTGTTTGTCGACGCAGTAGGATCGAAACCCTGACGGTGGGCAGGGATCTGTTGTCTGGCCGGACATTCCGCCTGGTCTTTCGCATTTCCACCAACCGATCGTGTAAACCGAAACAGAATCGCAGTCCTATGAAGAAAATCTGGGTGGCCAGCTTGTTTTTTGTCGCCGCGCTTTCGGCGCGCGCGGACCTTATATGGTATGAATCGTTCGCTTACGAGAACGGGCCGATTATCTACACCGGCACTAATACGGACGGCACGACGAATTGGTTCCGGCACAGCGGCAGCGCCAATCCCAGCGATGCGATCGTTGCCGATCACAAACTGCAAAACTCGGCGACGGGTGGAACCGTGAGCCGGACGGATGACGTCAACCGTAAGCTGGCGACGGTTCCGGACAGTCCGTACACCAACAGCCCGATCGTGGTGTATGCGAGCTTCACCGCCAATTGCACCAACGTCCCCACGGCGACAGGTTATTTTGCGCACTTCTTGTTCAACAACACCAACTTTTCCGCGAGGGTGTTTGCGACCCCAGGCACATTGCCATCGACATGGCGGCTGGGCGTTTCGGCAGTCTCGGGAACGATGAACAAAGTCTTCCCAGTGGACCTGGCCGCCAACACCGATTACCAGGTCGTCCTGGGATGGGACCCGGTGAACCTGTTTGCCGCCACCCTGTGGGTAGACCCGATCTCTGAAGCCGATGTTTCCGTAATGACGGCCGACGCGGTGTCGAACCCGCTTCGCGCGCATGCTTTCGGTTTCCGGCAGGCCGGGTCTTTCGGCAGCACTTTTTTTAATATCACCAATCTTGCGGTGGCGACCACCTTCGATGAGGCGGCGACCAGTGTGTGGTCGAGGGACCCGGTGAATCCGGTCGTAGCCTATTCGCCGAAAGATCAAACGAATGTGGTTGGGGACCCGGTCATGCTTTCCGCTGTCGCCGCGGGGCAGAGCCTGGCCAACCTGACCTACCAATGGCGCAAGAACGGAGCGAACATCGCCAACTCGAACGGCAATACCAACGTGTTCTCGATCGCCAGCGGGGCGGTTTCGGATACGGGCAGTTACGACCTGGTGGTGACGACCCCTGGTGGTTTGTCCGCGACCAGCGCGATGGCATTCCTTTGGGTGACTAATCCGCCCGTGCCGCCGACTATCACGCTCCAGCCCACGAACAAAAACGTCTATTTCGGCCAGACGGCGACTTTTTATGTCGCAGCCACCGGTTACTCCCCCAGCTACCAATGGTACCATAACGGTGCCGCTATTCCCGGGGAGACCAGCCCTACGCTCGTGGTCGCCAATGTACAGTCCGACAACGACACCCTGGGCACGTACCGGTGCGACGTGAGCAACACCTTCGGAACGACCCCCAGCGCGGAGGCCGTGCTGACAGGTTCGGCTCCGCCGGCCGCCACCATCGGGTACCTGCGCACGCTGGTCGATCCGGTGTTCTTCCTGCCCACCAACACGAGTTCGCTCTGGACAGTGACCGGCATTGTGACGACCCACACGAATGTCACCACCGCCGCCAATTCGAGCTTTTACATGCAGGACGATACCGGTGGAATTTGCGTGTTTTTCGGCGCCAATACCGACGCTCGCCCTGAGGCGGGCGATGCCGTTACGGTCAGCGGTCCGCTTGGCCAATACGGCAGTCTGCTGGAGATGAATCTCACCTCCGCGGATCCGGCGCATCGAGTCGTGACCAACAGCCACAATAATCCTCTGCCGGCGGGGATCGTGCTACCGCTCAGCTTTACCAACTCGCCCGCGTTTGGTGGCGCCAGCAACGCCATAATTCGTTACCAGGGGTCAGTCGTCACCCTGACGAACGTTTATTTTGCCGCAGCCGATGGGACCGCAGTGTTCGCCAGCGGACAGAATTATACGATAACCAATCAGGAGGGGGAGGCCTTCGCCTTCCGCGTCGATTCACGCGTGGGCGACATCATCGGCAAGCTGATTCCCTCCTTCGCCTGGACTGTTACCGGGCCGATGGGTTACTACCTGGGCGCAACAGCCCCGAACCGCAGCAGCGGATTCCAAATCCTGCCGACGCTCTACTCGGATATCGTGACCGAGGCGCCGCCGGCAGTGACGGTCAGCGCCTCGAACGATCAGGGCAAACCAACGTTGACCTGGCTGGCGCAGCCTTACATGTCCTATAGCATTTACAGGGCGACGAGTGTGACGGGGCCTTATGTGCCGCTGGCGACGGGGTTGACGTTCAACAGCACGGCCGGGCGTTACACTGACACGAGCACGTCTCCGGACACGCGTTTCTACAAGGTCGCGAGCCCGTAGGAGTGTGCCTGGACGGGAGAAGCTGAGCTGTTGTGAGTATGCTGGTGAATCCTGAATTCCATTGCCGCCAGGCGGCGGCCGTGCGTTCGTTGATGAAACGTGCGCGCGGTTTCACGTTGATCGAGCTGTTGGTGGTGATTGCGATTATTGCGATCCTGGCGGCGATGCTGTTGCCCGCGCTCTCGAAAGCGAAGGACAAAGCCAAGCGCACCAATTGCCTTTCCAACCTCCGGCAGTGGGGCTTCGCGATGAATATGTACGCGACGGATTCTCGCGACGGCATCCCGCGCGACGGGATGAGCAGAACGGCTACCTACCCGGGAATTCCTGGTCCCGACGGGACCCATGCGGACATGAACGCGTGGTTCAATCTCCTGCCGCCGATGATGAGCCAGCGCACCCTTAACGATTACTGGAATCAGCCAGGAGGCAATATGGCTGCCAAGCTGCCGTTCCCCGGCCGGAACGGGAAGATTTGGCATTGCCCGTCCGCCACCATGAGCGACTCGGACTTGGCGAACCTCTCCGGGAGCGGAGGCGAGGGCTTCTTCAGTTACGTGATGAACATCGACCTGAAGAAAAGTCCGGATGACCCGTCCCCGGGCGTTGGCGGGAGCAATATCGGGTATCCGGGGATGCCGCGCCTCTCTGGGCTGGCCAAGCCTTCGGCCACGGTGTTATTGACCGATTCGATATTTAACTCAAGTGAGGGGTTCAGTTCGGGGAACACCTACTACTCGGTGAACCCGGCCGCGCGCTGGCGAGCTTTTCCTTCGCGCCACGACCGGGCGGGGGGCATTCTCAACTTCACCGACGGCCACGCATCTTATTACAAGCAGTCAAAGATCAAGGACCAGCAGCCGGATGGCAATGAACCGTTGCTGGGAGAGGTGATCTGGAACCCGCCTTACCGGCTGCTGCATCCATGAACGGTACGCGGGTTTCGGTGTCGAATATCAGGTGCGGGTTTGGCCTTTGACTGCGCGGGCCCGATCGCTACTATTTTCTGCAATAATGAAGTTCAGGTCCTCGAAAGTTGCCGGCTGGATCGCTCTGCTTTCCGGCGCCAGTGCCTTGCTGGCGTGCGGTGCCGAGACGCCGGGGAAACCGGCCGTGCCCGACAGCGGACTGTCGGCCGCGTTGACGAACCTGAGCCGGTCCGGGCCCAGGAAGGACGGTCTGAAACAGCTCGAGGAGGAGCTGAGCAAATCGTTGCAGCCGTTCTCAACCGAAGGGTCGTTGGATAGCATCCTGATGCCGCGCTACATTACACCACCGGTGGTCGTTCCTAACCGGCGACCGCAGAGCGATTTGGAGAAGCGCAATTGGATGCTGCCCAAACCTGAGGACGCGAATGCCTTTAATCAGGATCCATTTAAGGCCTTGGAAGGCTCCGGCACGAAGGGTTCCTGGGACGAACTATACCGGAGCTTCGGCAATGAGCGGGCGCGTGGAAGCGCGGGTTCCGCGAAACCCGATGGTTCGACGCGGCAGGGCCTGAAGCCGTCCGACGACCTGGACGATGAGACCGCGAAGCTTCCGAATGGGCTCCGTGAAAGCGCCAAGAGCCTGCGGGACAAACTGCTGGGCAGCGACAGCGTTTTCAACCAGGCGCCCAGCCGGAGCCGGCTGTCGGATTTGTTCACGCCGGAAGAAGGCGGCCTTACGCAAGAGCAGATAAAGGCGCACAAGGAATACGTGGAACGGTTCCGGCAAACTCTTGACATCCCCGCCCCGTGGGCAGCCACCGTTCGAAACCCGCTCTCCACGCCGCTGGGCGGCAATAACTCGGCGACCACGCCGGCTTATACCGGCCCAAGCTCTCTGAACCCACCGGGCCGTCGAGATACCTTCGCTTCCTCCCCGGCTGCGGCTGATTCAATGCTCCATCCCAATTTTACCCCCGACCCGGACGAACGGGTCCTCAACCAGTGGAACCCGCTCTATGCGCCGCCCACCGTTGGGTCCTCGAGAATTGTGCCATTCGCCAGTCCGCCCGTCGAGGCACCGCGTCGTAAGTTCTAAGGGACAGGCAAAGTGCCTGCCCTACGCGGATCGGTCGAGCGCCGATCCCCGGCACCGCGAGGCAAAGTAGATGTGGATGTGTTCCGCCGCGCTGCGCCCATCGCGGACGGCGTAAAGCAGGGTGGTCGGCCCCCGTACCAGGTCCCCGCCCGCAAAGACGCCGGGGAGGCTGGTCATCTGATGCTCGTCCACGATCACCCCCCCCCACTCGTTGGTCCGAAGATCCCGAAAGTCTTCCGCGCCAGGGAGAGGCTGGGGGTCAAACCCTAATGCCAGGACGATCAGATCCGCCTCCAACTCGAATTCGTCGCCGCGCTGCGCCTCGAAGGGCCTGGGCGCGCCGGCAGGAGACGCTGGGCCCAATATGGTCCGCGCCAGCCGCAGCGTCCTCGCCGAGCCCTGGTCGTCGCCCAGAATCTCGACGGGTGTGGCGGTGAACAAAAAACGCGCGCCCTCTTGAACGGCCGCCTGATACTCGTTCCGTCCGCAGGACATATCCTCCTGCCCGCGCCGGTAAACACAAATCGCCTCCCGCGCTCCGTAGCGAATCGCGGCCCGCAGGCAATCCATCGCCGTGTCGCCTCCGCCTAGCACCACGACGCGACGGCCGCGAACATCAATCGGAGGATGATGCAGTGGCAAAGAACTGCTCTGCTGAAGCAGGAAGGGCACGGCCTGAATGACGCCCTTAAGATTTGCGCCCGGTACCTCTAAAGGTCGAGCCTGGCGCGAATCGAAGCCCAGGAACACTGCGTCAAAATCCGTCCGCAACCGCGTCAGCATCACTTCGTCCCACAGTTTTGCGCCGAGCCGGAAGACCAGGCCGCGTTTCTTTAGCATCTCGATCCGGCGCTGAACCACGGAACGTTCCACTTTGAAGGCCGGTATGCCGTCCACGAGCAGTCCGCCCGGTACCAAACTCGAATCAAACACCGTGACGGCGTAACCGCGTTTGGCCAGTTCTTCGGCGCAAGCCAGTCCGCCGGGGCCCGAGCCCGCGACGGCGATTTTCAAACCGTTGGGCGGCGCCGTGCTGGTATCCACTTGGCCGTGTGCAAAAGCGTAATCGATCAGAAATTGCTCGAGCGCGCGGATTGACACCGGCTCGGATATCCCGCTGAGGATGCACGATTCCTCGCAGAGATGGTCGCTGGGACAAACCCGGGTGCAGATTTCGGCAAGGTTGGTGACGGAGCCCAACGCCGCCGCCGCTTCCAGAAACCGGCCTTCGGCCGTCAGTTGCATCCATTGCGGAATCGGATTGCAGAGCGGGCAGCCGGTCACGCAGGTTGGGTTGGGGCACTGGATGCAGCGGCTGGCCTGCTCCCGCGCGGTAGCCTCGTCGTAGAGCCCGTAGATTTCGAGGAAGTCGGCGGCCCGCTCGACTGCCGAGCGCTGCGGCAGGCCCTGGCAGGCCAGCTCCTGCCACGCGTACTTCGAATTCAGATTCCTGGAGCCGGTATCGCTCATGTCTTTGCCGACATTCTACAGTAGTTTATTCCCGGCGGAACCGCGAGCGCAATCGCCTCGGTACCCGGCGCAAGGACTTCAGTCCGAAGCAGGCTTCGAGTTCACTTGAGTCCAGGGCCTTTCAGACGCCGCAAATTGCTGCGGACTGAAGTCCGCGCGCCGGGGCTGTTTACTTATGCACGTTGCTTTCAACCGCGCGGGCAGTTTTTACCGGTTGAGCCGTCGCCGCCAGGGCCGCGGGCGATTGCGGCGCAGCGAACCCGGCCTGGGCAACCGACGTCTGGATTTTGTCAATGACGTTCGCCGGCGCGACACCCAGTGCCAGGATGCCAACCATCAGCGCCACACACAGGGCGCGCGTCGGCCAATCCAGCTTGATGGGCGGCAAGTCGCCTGGATCGCGGAACCAGGCTTCACGCACCACGGACAAATAATAGTAAACAGCGATCGCCGCGTTGATCATCGCGAGGATGACCAGCGCCAGGTGCCCTTTGGCCAGCGCCGCGGTCAGCAGGCTCAGCTTGCCCATGAACCCCACGAAGGGCGGGACGCCGGCCAGCGCGAACACGCCAACCGCGAGCGTCAGCGCCAGCAACGGCGCGCGTCGGTGCAGACCCGCCAAATCCGCGATGGCCACATTGGTGCCGTCTCGCGAGACCTTGCAGATGACCACAAAGCACGCCAGCACCATCAGCAGGTAGCCGACGATGTAGTAAATCGCCGCCGAATACCCCTCCTGGCTCAGCGCCACAAAGCCCACCAGCGCATAGCCGGCATGGGCGATGGCGGAGAATCCGAGCAACCGTTTGAAATCCTTCTGCATGAGCGCGATCAGGTTGCCGTAGAACATCGATCCCACCGCCAGCACCGTCAGCAGCAGCGCGACGGTCCGGTTGTCCGGCGTCGCCAGTGAGACAAACCGCACCAGCACCGCCACGCCGCCGATCTTGGGCAGCGACGCGACCAGGCTCGCAGTCTCGTTCGAGGCGCCCTGATAAACATCAGGCGTCCAGAAATGGAACGGAAAAATCGCCAGCTTGTAGTAGAGGCCGCAGAACGTCATCGCCAAACCGACGACGGCCAAAGGCGTGCCGATAACCGGCTGCAGCTTCGGCAGCACCGCCGGCAGCGACGTGGTGCCGGTCATCCCGAACAGATAACTCATCCCGAAAAACATGATCCCATTCGCAGCGAGGCCGAACATGATGTACTTGATCGCGGATTCCATCTGGCTACGCTGCCCGTTCCGTTCGCGCCGCATCGGCACCATCAAGTAGAGCGGAAACGCGGAAACTTCGAGCGCGACCACCAGCGTGATCATGTCGATGCTGCTCACCAGCATCGTCAAGCCGCTGACGCTGATCGTCAAAAACAGGTAATACTCGGGCTTAACCTCGTCGCGAATGTCCGACAGGTTCCCGCTCAGCAGCAGGATGAGAGTGAACCCTCCCGCGAAGACCACCTTGAGAATTTGCGAAAACAGATCCACGCGGTACGCGCCATAGAACAAGGTCCCTTCCTGCCCGAGGCAAAACAGCGCCGCGGCGAGTGCGGCCAGCGAAGTGACAAAGGCGGCGGTGCGCGCTTGCCGGACCCGCGAATCGCCCAAAGTGATGACGAACAACACCGCCGCCCCGGCCAGCAGGACCAACTCCGGTAGAAATGGTAGAACTTTGCTCATTTGCGAACCTGACTATCCCCAAATCCGAGATCCGAAATCTGAGATCCGAAAGAAATCCGAAGGCCGAAATCCGAAACAATCGGCCATCCCGCGAGTGGTGGTTTCCGTTCCTTCAGCCGCCGGCCGGTTATTCTGGCAGGCACTAAAAAAAAAGCATTGGCCGTCGAAATTCGGACTCCGGATCTCGGGCTTCTTTCGGATTTCGGATTTCGGATTTCGGATTTCACTGGAATGTCAGGGCAGCACGGCGTAATTCGCAGGCGTTTGGGCTTGTTCCATCAACCGTTGCACGCTCGCATGCAACACATTCGTGAACGGTTCCGGATGCAGGCCGATCCAGAAAACAAAGACGAGCAGCGGGACCAGCGTTACCACCTCTCGCAGGCCCAAATCTTTCAACCGCGAGTGGTCCGGATTCCTGGTGCCGCCGTAGGCGACCTTTTGCAGCATGCGGAGCATGTAGGCCGCGGCGAGCACCACGCCGGGCACGACGCAAATCATCATGGCCTTGGAAACACTGAAGCCCCCGGCCATGACCAGGAACTCGCCGATAAAACTATTGGTGCCCGGAAAAGCCAGCGACGAGAGCGCGAAAATGCCGGCGAACATCGCGAACACCGGCATCGTTTTGCCCATGCCCGCGGCCTCGCCGAGCTCGCGGGTGTGGAGGCGCTCGTAGATGATGCCCACGACGATGAACAGCGCCCCGGTGGTGACACCGTGGTTAATCATCACCAGCACGGCGCCTTCGAGCCCCGCTTTGTTGAGGGCGAAAATACCGAGCGTCGCAAAGCCCATGTGCGCGACGCTCGAGTATGCCACGAGCTTCTTCAGGTCGGTCTGAGCTAGTGCCGTCAGGCCGCCGTACAGAATGGCAATGACCGACAGCGCCAGGATGTAAGGCGTGAAGAACTGCGTCGCATACGGCGCCATCGGCAGCGAGAACCGCAAAAAGCCATAAGTCCCCATCTTCAGCAGGATGCTGGCCAGCAGCACGCTGCCGGCGGTGGGCGCTTCGACGTGCGCAGCGGGTAACCAGGTGTGGAACGGGAACATCGGCACCTTGATCGCGAACGAGATGAAAAACGCCAGGAAAATCCAGATCTGGAATTGCTGGGAGAAGTTCTTACCCACCATGTCGGGGATGCTGAAACTGCCCGCCTGGAGATACAGCGCGATGATGGCCACCAGCAGGAAAACCGAGCCCGCCATCGTGTACACGAAGAACTTAAGCGCGGCGTAAATCTTGCGCGGGCCGCCCCAGATGCCGATCAGCAACGCCATCGGGATGAGCATCGCCTCCCAGAACACAAAGAACAGGACCAGGTCCAGCGCGCAGAAAACGCCTACCATCGCGGTCTCCATGATGAGCAGGCAAATCATGAACTCCTTCACGCGCGCCTTGATGTAGCGCCACGATGCCAGCACACAGAGCGGCATTACCAGCGTCGTCAGCAGCACCAGCAACAGGCTGATGCCGTCAATTCCAACCGCGTAGTGGATTTTGAGCGCGGGGATCCAGGGCACCACTTGTTTGAACTGGAACGCCGGGGCCGTCGCGGAAGGGTCGAAATGCCAAAAGAGCGGCAGCGAGAAGACCGCGGCGGCCGTGGTGAAGGCGAACGTCCACCAGCGCAGCCATTCCTCGTTCCTGATCAGCATCGCGACCCCCGCCGCCGCCAGCGGACTGAAGATCAGGATGGTTAAAACTGTGTTGTCGTAGGTCATCTATCTGCTCCAGTAGAAAACAAATCCCACAATCAGGACGGCGGCGACCACGAAGGCGAAGGCCAGGCTCTCCTGCATCTGCCCGCGCTGCGCCCACCGCAGCCGTTGCCCAATCCCCCGAATGCTTTCCGCCAGGCCGTCGACAAAGCCGTCGATGATGCGGTTGTCGAAGATCCCGGCGACGCTCGCGGTGATCATCAGCGGGACCAGGCCGGCGAGGCGATAGAGCTCGCCCACGAACGTGTCCGCGATCTGCACCGGCTTGCGCGCCACCCACAAAAACGCGCGGCCGCCCATGCGGTAAAACCAGTCCATGTCGAGGCTGATCGTCGGGTCCGGCACCAGTTTCTTGAGCAGGAGGAAAAAGCCCAGACCGGTGAACAGCAGGATCTGCAAGGTCTCTGAAATATGATAGGAACTGTAAACCTGCGGCAGGTACTTCATCGCCTCGTCGGGATAGGGCAGCATCCGATAGAGCCACACCGGGTAGCAGCCGATGAATATGCACAGGAACGAGGTGATCGCCATCGCGATGTTCATGTTCGCCGGCGGCTCGGCGGCGCGGTTCCATACTTCCGGCTTGGGCTTGTTCTTCCCGAACCAGATGAAATACGGCACTTTCAGGCCGGTGTGCAGGAACGTGCCGGCCGAGGCGAGTAGCAACAGGAACCCAACCCAGAGCTTTTTCTCTTCGAAGCCAGCGGAAACGATCATCGACTTGCTGACGAACCCGCTAAATAGAGGGAACGCCGAGATCGAGAGGCCGCCAATCAGCGTGAAGACGAAAGCCAAAGGCATCTTCTTCCAGAGCCCGCCCAGCTCGGTGAACCGGCTCTCGCCGGTCATATGCAGTACCGACCCGCAACCCATGAAGAGCAGCCCCTTGTAGAGGATGTGAGCGAAGGCATGAGCGCAAGCGCCGTTGACAGCCATTTGCGTGCCGAGGCCGACGCCGGCGACCATGTAGCCGACCTGGCTAATGATGTGGTAGGCCAGCAGCCGGCGGCAGTCGTTCTCAAGAACGGCGTAAATAACGCCGTAAAGGGCCATCGCCACGCCGAGCGGCACGAGAATTTCCATGCCGGCAAACCCGCGGCACAACGCATACACCGCCGTCTTGGTCGTGAACGCGCACATGAACACCGACCCGTTAAACGTCGCTTCGCCGTAGGCGTCCGGCAGCCACGCATGCAGCGGGGGCACCGCGGCGTTCAGAATAAAGCCCACCATGATGAGGTATATGGCCGGCGTTGGATTGTGCACATCCAACTGGATGAAAGCCCAACTGCCCTGCGTTTTACAGTGCCACACCATTCCGCCAAGCAAGGCTAATCCGCCGGCGACGTGCACCAGCAGGTAACGGAAGCCAGCGCCCAAGGACTGCGGCCGCCGACGGAACCAAATCAGGAACACGGACGAAAACGCCATCAGCTCCCAGAACAGGAAAAGCACGATGAAGTCCCCGGCGTAAATCGCGCCGATTGAGCCCGCGACATAGAACCAGGCGGCGATATGCTGCGTGTCTTCCTTGACGTGCAGGCCGTAGAGCGTGCCCAGGATGCACATCAGCGCCATAATGTAGCCGAAAACCTGGCTCAACGCGTCAACCCGCCCGAAAACCAACGCCCAATCCAGGACGTGCACCTCGCCAAACGTGCCCTGGCTCATCGTCAGGACCCGCGCAAAAACCCCCAGCGGCACGAGCACCAGAAAACCGCGCTTGAGACGCGCCGGCACCAGCGGCAGCAGCAGCGCGCCGAAAATCAGGATCAGTGAAGGATGCAGCCAAAAGGGTGTCATACCGGCTTAGTCATGGTGATGGGGCGGCGCTTTCTCTCCCTCTTCCGGGCCGTAGTAATCCTCGCGGGTCATGATCCCGGCGTGACCGTACCATTTTGAGAGGATGATAATGAGGGCGCAGCCGATAAAACCGAAGATCGACCAGAAGACGGGCAACTTCTCGAACCAAGGCTCGTCACTATGCAGGTGGGGCAGTTTGATCACGACATCGCATAGGATCAGCAGCGCCAGGACGCCGCAACAGGCCCACACCACCGTCTTGAGGCGGTTCTGCAGATACTCGATTAACCGGACGAGCATTTGACCGAGTGATTCAACGAGTTTCATGTGAACAGGTGCTGCACAAAGCGCATGAAGAAGGCCGGGTACAGCCCGATTAACACCGAGATGACCGCCGTCACGGTAAGCGGCACCACCAGCGCCGGATGCGCCTCGGTGAAGTTGTGTTTGGCGTCCGATTCGGGGCGTTTGCCAAAAAAGCCCTGATAGACCACGGGCGCGAAATAGGCCGCATTGAGCAGCGTGCTGGCCAGCAACACGCCAATGATCGCCAGCGAGTGGGCGTCCCACGCGCCATTCAGCAAATACCACTTCGTCACAAACCCCGCGACCGGCGGCGCGCCAATCATGCTGAGCGACGCCAGCGCAAACGCGCCGAACGTGAACGGCATCACGCGGCCCAGCCCGCTCATCTCGGAGATCTTTTTCTTGTGGGTGGCGACGTAGATCGCGCCGGCGCAGAAAAACAGCGTGATCTTGGAAAACGCATGGTTGGCAATGTGAATGACGCCGCCTTGAATGCCGGCGTCGGTCAGCAACGCGACACCCAGGATGACGTAGGAGAGCTGGCTCACCGTCGAGTAGGCCAGCCGCGCTTTCAGGTCATCCTTGCTCAACGCAATGATCGATCCCACCACAATCGTGAACGAAACGAAATAGGCGGTGGGCAGGCCCAGGTTTAAGTCGCGCATCATGTCCGTGCCGAACACATACAGCATCACGCGCACAGTCGAAAACACTCCGACTTTGACGACGGCGACCGCGTGCAGCAATGCGCTGACCGGCGTCGGCGCCACCATCGCGCTCGGCAGCCAGTTGTGGAAGGGCATGACGGCATTTTTCGCAAAACCCAGGATGCAGCACGCGTACAGCGCGGCGACCACTCCGTGGTGGACCGAGGGTGGAATTATGCCGGTGTGCAGGTTGGTCGCGAAATCAAGGCTGCCGCTCAGCACGTAGATCAAAACCATCGCCGGCAGCACCAGCCCCTTGGCGGTCGCCGTCAGGTAAGTGAGATATTTCTTGCCGCTCTCGTAGCCTTGCTCGTCCTGGTGATGCGCGACGAGCGGGTAAGTGCAGATGCTGACGATTTCGTAGAACAGGTAAAGTGTCAGCAGATTGTCCGAGAACGCGCAGCCGATCGCGCCAAACAGCGCCAGCGCAAAACAGGTGTTGAACCGGGTCTGGGCATGCTCCTCGAGGCCCCGCATGTAGCCGGCCGAGTAAAAAACGGTCAGCACCCAAAGAAACGAGGCCGATAACGCGAAAACCATCGAGAGCGCGTCGGCGCGCAACGCAATGCTGAGGCCGGTGCTGGTCGCGGTGGCGGGGAAAAGCTGGAAGAGCGTGAAGTGCAGCAGCTTCCCCTGGCCGTGCAGCACGGCCGGGATCATCGAGGCATTGATCCCAAATAGCACCGCCGCCGCCAGGAACGAGAAGGCCTCGCGCACGTTCGGGCGCTTGCCGCTGGCCATCACCAGCCCCGCCCCGATCAGCGGCGCCAGCACCGCCAGCAACAGTCGAATGTCATTTACCTTTTCCATGGACTAACCGTTCAGTTCGGAGAGATCGCGGGTTTGGACGGAGCGGTAGTTGCGGTAGACCGCGACCATGATGCTCAACGCGATGGCCACTTCCGCGGCTGCGAGCCCCATAATAAAAAGCACGAATATTTGCCCAACCGCCGGGTCATGAACCGTGAAGCGGTTAAAGGCCATCAGGTTCAGCGATGCCGCCGAAAAAATCAGCTCGCCCGAGATCAGCATGCCGATGAGCGTGCGACGGCGAATCAAGCCATATATGCCAATCGCCAGGAGAAAGGCGGCGGCTAACAAATATACACTTAGGTCGTTGTACATGGTCAAAATCCGAAACCCGAAATCCGAGATCCGAAAGAAATCCGAAGCCCGAAGTCCGAAAGAACTAAGGCGAGCGTCACATCCGAATTTCGAATTTCGGAATTCGGATTTCGGGCTTCTTTCGGGTTTCGGGATTCGGATTTCGGATTTAAGTTCACGCTTTATTCCTCCCGAGCCGGGCAATAGCCAGCGCGCCGACGATCGCCACCAGCAGCGCCAGGGAAATCAGTTCGAAAGCCAGGCTGTAAGTCGTCAGCAGCGAGCGGCCAATCGCCTGCACGGAACCGTCATTGGCCACTTGTTCCGGCGGGGCCCATTTTGCGTGCGTGCCGAGCCAGGCCAAGGCTCCGAATATGGCCAACGCCGCGAGCACCGCCAGGCCGCCCCACAGAAGCGATGAACCCCCGCGGTCCGGGGCGGGTTCATTGGGCTCGGCCAGCATCACTGCGAAGATAATCATGACGCAGACGGCGCCGATGTAGATGAGGATTTCCATGGCCGCGAGGAACGGGCTGTGAAGGAAGTAATAAAGACCGGCGAGCCCGACGGAACAAATGGCCAGGCCGCAGACACTGCGAATCAGGCGCGAGCTGAGGACCGCGATCAGAGCCCCGGCGCCCATGATGATAAGGCAGAGGACGAAAACCGGAGTGACGATCAGGTTGCTTGCCGGAAACGGGCTCATTTGACCTCCATGGGCGCCGCGGCCGCTTTGGCCGGTTCCGCTTTGGCCGGTTGCGGCGCTGGGGAAACAGCGCCGGAGGTGGCAGCGGGCTTCGCCGCCACCGTTGGCGTCGCTGAAGGCAGGCCCGCACCCGCCGGCATAATCAGCTCTGTTCCCGCCGCCCGGGACTGGTCCTCCAGGCGCTTGAACAGGTCCATGATGAAATCTTCCTTCTTCCAGCCCGCCAGGTTGTACTCGCGCGAAAAACGGATGGCCTGGTCCCGGCAGGCTTCGACGCATGAGCCGCACAAGCTGCACTTGGTGAAATCCAGCCGGTAATAGGTAACCGTCTTGCGCTTGCCGCCTTCCGGTTTGACGCCTTCGACGGTGATGCAGTCGCTCGGACAGGCCTTTTCACACAGCTTGCACACGAAACATTTCGCAACGCCGCTCTGGGGGTCGCGCACCAGCTCGATATGGCCGCGGAAGCGCGGGGCAATCTTCAGGGTCGCGTGCGGGTATTGCACGGTCACGATCGGTTTGAAAAACTGGCCGATGGTGATGCGCATCCCGATCAGGAGGCTCTTGAACCCGTAGTAAACTTCCAGGAAAGCTTTCTTCATACCTTAATGAGCTTCATCATCGCGCTGGCGAGCAGCAGCGTGAACAGCGAAACGGGGATCAGGATTTTCCACGACAGGTTCAACAGACCGTAAAACTGCGTGCGCGGGAACGTCCAGCGGACCCACACAACTGAGAAAACGAGGAAATACATTTTTGCCAGGAACCAGAACACGCCCGGGAGAATGCCGATCGGGCTTTGCCAACCGCCGAGAAAAAGCACCGTGCCCAGGGCGCAGCCCAGCACGATGTTCGCGTATTCGGCCATAAAAAACACGCCAAAGCCCATGCTGGAATATTCCGTGAAAGCCCCTGCGACGAGTTCGCTCTCGGTTTCGGCCATGTCAAAGGGCGCGCGGTTGGTTTCCGCAAGCATGCAAATGTAGAAGATCAGGAACGTGACGGGCATCAGCGGGTTCACCCAGACCCTGAAGACGTTCCAGTTCCAGAATGCCCCGCCTTGCTGGGCGACGATCTCGTTGAGGTTCATCGTGCCGCTCACCATGATGATCGTGATGACCACCAGCAACATGGGAATCTCGTAAGCAACGTTTTGCGAGACGATGCGCGCCGCCGAAATGATCGCGTATTTGTTGCGGGAGGACCACGCGCCCATCATCAGCGCAATCACCGTCAGAGAGCCAAACGCGAAGACGACCAGCAGCCCAATGTTCATGTTGCATCCCACCAGCTTTTCGCTCCAGGGGATCAGGGCCAGCCCGACCAGCGACGGGGCCATCATCACGAGCGGCGCAGCCCGGAACAACGCCCCGTCGACGCCGCTGGGCACCAGGATTTGCTTGGACATCAGCTTGAGCGCGTCCGCGATCGGCTGCAGCAGCCCGGCCCAGCCCACTTCAGTCGGGCCCGGACGGCGTTGGAAACGGCCGGCGCCCTTGCGCTCAACCCAGACCAGGTAAGCGGCGTTCAACCCCACAAAACCCAGGATGCCGCACCAGAACAGCACCAATCGCAGGGGCTCGGGCCACAAACTTCGGACCAGGTTGGAAACAGATTCCATCATCTGTTGGACCCCGGCTCATGGTTTTGTCTCGCTACGTTCATTCTGTCTTTAATTCTTCATCGCTCTCACTCTCTGTCTCTTCTCGGCTTCATCGCTTTAACGGTTTAACGCTTCATCGCTTCAACGCTTCAACGCTCTTGCCGTTCACCGGTCGATGTCCGGGATGACTAAATCCAGGCTCCCCATCAGCGCCAGCGCGTCGGGCAGCAGCATCCCCCGGCTCGCCTCTTCGAACAGGCTGAGGTTCGACAGGCAAGGCGTGCGCAGCTTCACCCGGTAGGGGATTTCCTTGTTGTCGCTGACGATTCGCACCAGGAATCGCCCGCGCGCGGCTTCGACGGCGTAGCAGTAATCGCCGGCCGGAAGCTTCAGCACGCGCGGCACTTTCTCGGCCATGACAGGCCCGGACGGCAGTTTTTCCACCGCCTGCTCGATGATCCGGAGGCTCTGTTCCAGCTCCGCCATATGCACCAGGTAACGCGCCATGGAGTCCGCTTCGGGGTAAGTCGGGATTTCAAAATCGAATTCCGGGTAAGCGGAATAAGGCTCGACTCTGCGGACGTCATAGGCGACGCCGGCGCCGCGGATCACCTGCCCCGTGGCGCCATATTTGCGGCACATTTCCGCGCTGATCGGGCCAATTCCGATGAGGCGCTTGCGCAGGATGATGTTGTCGGTGACGAGGTCCTTGTACATCTTCAGCCGCGGGCGCATGTGCTTCACGAACGCGCGCGTCCCGTTCAGGAAATCGTCGTCGACATCGTTGTACAGGCCGCCGATGCGGTAGTAGGCATAGGTGAGCCGCGCGCCGCAAATGCCCTCCAGCAGATCGAGGATCTTCTCCCGGTCATCGAATGCATACAGCAGCGGGGTCCAGCCTCCCAGGTCGTTCAGGAGTGCGCCCCACCAAACAAGGTGGCTCGAGATCCGGTTCAGTTCGGAGGTAATGACCCGCAGGTACTCGGCGCGCGGCGGCACCTGCAACTTCAGACCGCGTTCGACGGCACCCACAAACGCGTGGGTGTAGTTCATCGAGGAGAGATAGTCGATGCGGCTGGTGTTGGGCAGGAACTGGGCGTAGGTCCGGTTCTCGCCCATCTTCTCGTGCATGCGGTGGATGTAGCCGCAAACCGGTTCCGCCTTGACGATATACTCCCCGTCCATCGTCATCTTGACCCGGAGCACCCCGTGCGTTGCCGGGTGTTGCGGCCCCACGTTCAGGACAAAAGTTTCCTGCGGCACCCCGAAGGCGGTAACTTCTTTGACGTCTTTTACGAGCACGAGGTGAAATCCTTCCTGAGCGGGTGGTAAGTGGCATCCTCCGGCAGCAAGAATGGGCTCAAATCGGGATGGCCTGTAAACCGGATGCCGAAGAAGTCATGGGTTTCGCGCTCGTGCCAATTGGCGCCAGGGAAAACTTTGCTGATGGTCGGCAGTTCGGGATTGTCCCGAGGCACCCGCGTCCGGATTACCGCCCGCAGCGTCTTTTCCGGGTGAAAGTAGTCGTAAACAACCTCCATCTGCCCTTGGGCCATCCAATCTACCCCCGTGATGGTATCGATCGCAAAGCCCTCTTTATCAAGCGCTTCAGCCGCTGCCACGACCTGGTCCGGTGCCACGGTGGCTTCAGCGTGATAGCCTTTGAGACTGTAATCAGCTCCTTGAAAGGGGACCTTCAGATGCGCCAGCGCGGCCGGGACTGGCGGCGGCGGTGGCGGCGCTGCCGAGACGACGGCAGGTTTGGCTGCGGCAGCCGCGGGCGCCGCGGGCGCGGTTGGTGCCGGGGACGCTGCGGCAGCAGGTTTGGGCGCCAGGGAAGGCGTGGCTGCCCCCGGCGATGCAAGCGCCGGCGACTGCACCGATTGCGCCTGGCTGTTGTTTGCCGGACTGTTGTTCATTATGTTCGCGTCTTCGCCGTGGATCTCTTCTTACTCCGCTCCCAATCAACGGACGTGGAATTGCGGGCTATTTCTGGTTCTTCTCAGGATTGGAAGCTTCCTCGGCCTTCACCACCGGCCAGCGGCGCTTGCCCGTCAGCTTCTCTTCCAGCTTCAGGAGTCCCTCGATCAACGCCTCCGGTCGAGGCGGGCAGCCGGGGATATACACATCCACCGGGAAAAGTTTGTCCACGCCCTCCACCACGGCGTATTGGCCGGGAAACACAAACGGGCCGCCCGAAATCGCGCAATTGCCCATGGCGATCACCCATTTCGGCTCGGGCATCTGGTCATACAGCCGGCGCACCACGGGCGCCATCTTGCGGGTCACCCGCCCGGCGACGATCATCAGGTCCGACTGGCGCGGGCTGGCGCGCATCAGGTCCATGCCGAAGCGGCTCATATCGTAGTTGGCAGCCTGGGCAGACATCATCTCAATCGCGCAGCAGGCCAGTCCGAACAGCATAGGCCACATTGAGTTGGTGCGCGCCCAGTTCACCGCCTTTTCGAGCGAGAGGGTGATAATCCCC
>DATDCV010000085.1:0-11747 GCA_036524155.1 Verrucomicrobiia bacterium | reverse complement strand
CCACCTCCGGCCAGCGCGGGCGGTCTGCAATGGGAGAGCATCGCCCGGCACCGGACCGTGGTGGTCCTGCCGGCGAAGCATCGGTTGGCCAGCAAGCGCCAGATAAAGCTGGGTGAGCTGGAAACGATGTTCTTTGTGGGCATGTCCGAGAAGACGCATCCGGGATTTCGCGACTGGCTCAACGAAACGTGCCGCCAGGCGGGCTTCACGCCGCGGGTTTTACAGGACGCCGAGTTGGAACCTTCGCTCATGACCTTTGTCGCCGAAGGCCTGGGCGTCACGCTGGCCCATGAGCACATCAAGAAATTGCCCCACCCGGGAGTAGCCTTCCGACCCCTGACACCGCCGATCACGAGCGATTACTGTATCGCCTGGAGCCGGAGCAACGACTCGCGAGCCCTGCAACAGTACATTGAGATCGTCAAACGTCTAACGGCGCACACCTGCTGAGTCACCACGGTTCAGCCTCTGGACCGGTTTCCGGCTAGCCTACCCTCGCTCTCGGAGGCAGCAACACGTCCTTTCGACGCTTCACGAGCGGCAGCAAAGCCGCTTTCCGTTGAAGTGGGTTTGACCGTTCGGCTGCCGAATTTGTTCAGCCAATAGATTCTGGCTATCGCGCGCATACTAACGAAGTATTGGGCGTCTTCCAGGGAAAGCTGCATCGTTCCCCTGGCAGTGAAGGCGGACCGCTAAGAGAGAGATGGATTTGTTGTCCCCAAAGAGACGGGTCGCCGCGATGCCGATGCGGAAGCGCTGCGAGCGTTTATGAAGCAATTATGAGACTGGCGTTTCTTGGCCGTTGGCTGGCCCGTTCTGGGAGGCCTGCCTGGAATTCCAGCGCAGGCCAACAGACAGCCGAGCCAGGGGACGCGGCGTCGCAATTCGACTCGGGGTGCCATCTCCTCGGCGGGAATGGTGCAGACCCTGCCCCAACGGCTGAGTGGTATCTCAAGGCCGCTCGGCAGGGCGATGGCGTGGCACAGTTCAATCTTGGGCTGATGTATGGGCAAGGAAAAGGCGTGTTGCGCGACGAAGCCGCTGCAGTCATGTGGCTGCGAAAGGCGGCGGAGCTGGGCAATGCCGGGGCACAATATCACATGGGGGTGAGGCTGCATCGTGCGAGCAAAGGCGGGCAGCCGTTGGGGGCATCGGAATCTCGAGTCGAGGCGTTCAAATGGCTGCAACTGGCTGTCGCGCGGGCGTACCCGGGAGCCGCTTCTGCGCTGGAGTTTGTGACGCTGGGGATGAGACGGGAGGAAGTAGATGAAGGGAGCCGCAGGGCACTGACGTTCGCGATTGGCGGAGCGAAATCGTGAGTTGCTGCGAGTTGATGTCAAACATCGCCAACAGGTTGCTTCCTTAGGACCTCCGATTTCCACTCGACGGTGACTGCGCCTGGCGTTAATAGAAAGGGATTCATGAAAACGACTTCACGACGCCGATTTCTCCAAACCACTGCTGTTGGCGTGACGCTGCCCTGCCTGGTGCCTGCGTCGGTATTCGGGGCGGACTCTCCCAGCAAGAAGATCGCCATTGGATTCATCGGGACGGGTGACCACGGCACCGGCTGGAACTTGCAGTATTACCTCAAACTTCGTGACGCGCGGGTGGTGATGGTATGCGACGTCGATGGCTTCCGAATGCGCAAAGCCAAGGCGATGGTGGACGCGGAATACGATAATGAAGATTGCGCGATGTCGAAGGACTTTCGCGACGTGTTGGCTCGCAAAGACATCGATGCGGTGATGATCTCGACTCCGGACCACTGGCACACTCTGCTCAGCGTTCTGGCCGCCCGAGCCGGCAAGGACGTGCAGTGCGAAAAACCAACTTTGACCATCAACGAGGGGAAGATCCTCATCGAGGCGATTCGCAAACAGGGCCGCGTCTTCCAGACCAGCACCGAAGACCGCGCAGTGCCGGAATACCATCGCATGGCGGAGTTGGTTCGCAATGGCCGCATCGGCAAACTGCAAAAGATCGAGGTGATCCTGCCCAGACAGCCGAACGTCCCCGGCGATCCGACTCCGCAACCGGTGCCGCCGGATTTCGATTACGATATGTGGCTTGGGCCGGCTCCTTACGCCCCGTACACAAAGGACCGCGTGCATTTCAATTTCCGCTGGATTTGGGACTACTCAGGCGGAATTATTTGTGATTGGGGCGCCCACCTGTTCGATACCGCGCAATGGGCCAACAACATCGAGCGGAGCGGCCCGGTGGAGGTTGAAGGCAGCGGCACGCATTGGGAAGGGGGGCTCTACAACACCGTCAAGGAATACGATGTGACCTATCGCTATGCCAACGGGGTGGTGATGACCTGCAAGCCGGGGAACCCAAGCATCAAGTTCATCGGCACGGACGGCTGGGTGGGAAATCGCGGCTGGCGCGCCGCTGTCGAGGCCAGTTCCGACGAGATCCTCAAGTCGCAAATCGGGCCAAACGAAACTCATCTCTACACCAACCCCGCGGGCGAGCACGACGACTTCATCAAATGTGTCCGGAGCCGAAAAGACCCTTATTTCCCAGTGGATATCGGCCATCGGGTCTCGACGGTTTGTCATCTCGCCAACATCGCGATACGCCTCGGTCGCAAGCTCAAATGGGATCCCGTCACGGAGAAATTCCAGAATGATGAGTCGGCTAATGCGCTGCTCTCGCGTCCGATGCGCAGTCCGTGGAAACTGACGGATTGAATTTCGGCGGACGTCACGGCTGCGGCGGCTCGGAACTCATGGTCAAGCCCCGCGGGGCCATAACCGGGATCTGGTTACGCCGGAGCGGCCGCTTCGGTCCGCAAACCGACGAATCGGTCATACGCGTCTTCCCATAGATTCGCGTGCGGGACGATGGTTTGCGCCTTGCAGCAGGCCCTGAGAACCGCTCGAGCCTCCTCGGGAGACCGAACGTGCTTGAGTGCGAGTGCCTGCAGCACGATGTTCCCCACCGCCTGGCTGTCGCCGAGCGCCACAGTCACCGGGCGCTGGAGCGCATTGGCGACGAAGTGGTTCAAAAGCATATTGGTGTCCTCGCCCAGCACGAACACGCGCTGGATTGCGGTTCCGGTGAGCAACTCAGCCTCCTGGATCAACTTTCGATAGTGCAGCGCCAGGCTTTCCAGTACACAGCGGTAGACCGGACCCGGTTTGCGCGGTACAGCTTGGTTGGTTTCCTTGCAGAAAGCCTGGATCTTGAGCGGCATATCTCCAGGCTCGAGGAACCGCGCATCCGCCGGGTCGATGAGCGATTCGAAGGGCGTGGCCGACCCCGCGAGATGCGACAGCATCTGGTTGTCGATACCGCGGTCCGTTTCTGCCCAGAATCGCTGGCACTCGGCCAGGATCTGCAGCCCGTTACCCCGTTTGTGAAAACAGACCTGGCCATCAGGGGCGGCGTGATTCGCGAATGCCGCCGCGAGGCTCGCGTCGCTGATGATCGGCTGAGGCACGAGCATGCCGACAGTACTCCAACTCCCCTCCCGCAGAAAAGCCCAGCATTCGGACTCGACGACGGGCAGTCCAGCCAAAGCTGCGGCCAGTTCTTCCGAGCAGGAAGCCACGACGCGGACGTCCTCCAACCGGGTTTCCTGGCCAATGCCTTCGCGCAGGTTGCCGAGCACGGTGCCAGCCGAAACGGTGCCGGGGAGAATGTCCGGGCGAATCCTGAGCGCGCCCAGCACCTGGTCGGACCACTGTCCGCTGACTGGATTAAAGAGTTGCGTCGCGCTGGCTGCCGATCGTTCCATGCGCGGCTCTCCGCCGAGTAGAAAGTTGAAAGCGTCGGCCAGGGGCAGAACGCATCGCGTGTGCTTCAGGCGCTTGGAGGTCTCCGCGCCAAGCTGCAGGAACATGTTCAGGGGGATTCGGTGGGTCCCCGTTTCCTGGAAGATGGTTTCCCACGGCAAATCCGGCCACACTTTGTTCCGCGCCGCCAGAGCCTGCGGGTCCGAGTGATGGATAGTCGGCGTTATGAGGGCACCATCCTTGTCGAACAGCAGGTAGTCCCCCGCGAACGAGGTGCAACTGATGCTCTGCACCGGTTCCTCGTAAGAACCGATCGTCCGCAACGCCTCCAAAACCTCTTGATATAGCTGTGGAATGTTCCACTGCACGGAGTTACGTTCCACCACCGGGACAATCGGAAAGCGGCGGATTTCACTGACCAGCAACTGTCCTTTGTGAAGCTGCCCCAGCGTTACCCGGCCGTTTTCCAAGCCCAAATTGCATGCGACGTAAAACTGACTCATAAGCCTCAGCGGATTTACGCAAGTATCGTGCCCCGGTCGAGTTAACGCCCGCATGGCGCTTCAAAGCCCAACTATGTGGCAGACTCCGTTGTTTCCGGACATTTATTTTTCGACTGCGGGCTCGCGCAATTTGGAGCTGTACCAAATTGGAGCAACGGCCGCGAAATTCTTGACAGCGCTGGGGATGCTGAGGCAACCAGGCATGAAGGTGAGACACTCCGGGCCCACACGGGTTTGACGCACGGTGTTTCCAGAAGCTAGAGTTGAGGCGCGACGCGAGAATTTAATGACCTGGCAACGCAAACTGGTTGTCGGCCTTCTGCTTTGGGTGCTGTTGTCGACCTCTGCCGTCACGGCGCTTAACCTCCGGAGCCGAATCACACGGGCGGTGCTTGGGATGGCCTGGGGCCTCATTCTGCTCTGGGTGCTGCTCGGTGGCGGCCTGATGGTTCGGTTCCGCGAGCCCATCCGGGCGTTCATCTCGCGGATTCCGTGGGACTGGCGGCTGAAATTCGTGCTGTTCGCGACCGTGCTGGCTCTGTTGGAGGAAGCGGTCACGACCACCATGACCAACCTGGCCCCGCTTTTCGGCGTCCAAGTCGGGGCGGCCTATATCACGGCTTCAGCCAATTACCTCGATGTTGTCGCGCTCCACAGCGTGGTGGTGTTTGTTCCCATGTTTGTCGGCTGGGCCCTGATGCTCTGGCGATACTCCTTCAGTCCTTTCGCGGCTTTCCTGATGTTCGGCCTTACGGGCACCTTGGCTGAAGCGCTGTCATTCGGCCCGGGCAACCTTCTGCAGGCTGGTTTTTGGATCTTCGTCTATGGCCTGATGGTCTATCTCCCGGCTTTTTGTGTCCCCGCCGACCGCCTGGCACGCCGGGTCCGGTGGTGGCACTATCCGTTGGGCGTCGTTGTGCCCTTCTTCTTTCTGCCGGTTGTGCCGCTGCCACTTCTCGCGGGCCTGCTGTTTCCGCATCATCCCAAGATCCATTTTCCGCCCCTGGGACAGTAGGCACGAGGGGCTTAACGGTGCTAGCGGCGGGACGCTGAAGCGTTAGAGCGGTGGAGCATGGAACCGCCAAAGCGTGGAGTATCGAAGCGGCGATTTGCGATGGTGCCAGAGGAGGGATTTGAACCCCCGACCAAAGGCTTATGAGTCCTCTGCTCTACCCCTGAGCTACTCTGGCGGCCTTTGTTATTCTGCCGATTGGCGCGGTGCCGTCAAATCAATACTTCCCCGTGTTTACCGATGGTTCGGGCGCGTCAGATGAGCTTGCCGATGGACCGGCTTTGCCTTAGTTTTGTGGTTGTGTCTACGACCACGAAGACTGCGGGATCCAACAGTCCCGCAAAATCTGGGAATCTGCCGTTCGAAGAGGCTCTAAAGAAGCTGGAAGCCATCGTGGAAGCGATGGAGAAGGACGATTTGCCTCTGGAAGGGCTGCTGGCCAAGTACGAGGAAGGCACGCAGTTGGCGGGGATCTGCCAGCAGAAGCTGGCGGAGGCCGAAGTGAAGATCCAGCGGCTGGAGAAAAATGCCGCGGGTGAGTTGCAGTTGAAACAGGCCCAGCCTCCCGTGGAGAAGCCCGAAGGTTGAACTGCATCCGCAGGCACGGCGAGAATCATTCAGGCGGCATTGATTTGCCCGGTTTTACATTATGAACGAGCACCTGGAGTTGGTGGCGAGCCCCGCGCAGGTCAAGAAACTAAGCATGGCCCAGTTGCAGCGCCTGGCGGAGGAGATCCGGCAGGAGTTGATCATCGGTCTGTCGAAAAACGGCGGGCACCTGGGACCTAATCTGGGGGTGGTGGAGTTGACCGTCGCCCTCCATTTCGTCTTTAACACCCCCAAAGACAAGTTCGTCTGGGACGTCAGTCATCAGATTTATGTCCACAAGATCCTGACCGGACGCCGCGATCGGTTTCCCACGATTCGCAGCACCGGCGGTTTATGCGGCTTTGCGCTTCGGTCCGAAAGTGAGCACGACTGCTACGGCGCGGCTCATGCCGGCACCGCCCTCTCGGCCGCGCTGGGCATCTGTGCCGCGCGCGACCAGCGCGGGACCGATGAGCACGTGGTCGCCATCTTCGGCGACGCCGCCCTGACCAACGGCATCTCGTTCGAGGCGCTCAACAACATCGCGCACACTACGAACCGGTTTATCGGGATTCTGAACGATAACGAGTGGAGCATCGCCAAGAATGTCGGCGCCATTTCCAGTTATCTGAACAAGCTCATCACGCACCCCTCTTACAACAAGCTGGCGCGGGATTTTGAGGGGTTCCTGCGCCGGTTGCCCAAGGGCGAGGTCGCTTTGAAACTGGCGCACAAAGCTGAGGAAGGGTTCAAGGGTGCGCTGACCGAGGTCGGGCTGAAGCCGATGCCGACGACCAGCGAGTCGGATGGCCGCGGCGGGTATGGCAGCAGCCTGATTTTCGAAGAGATGGGAATTCGGTACCTCGGCCCCATCGACGGCCACAACCTCCCGCTGCTGGTCAGCACGCTCGAGTTCGCCAAAACGTGCGACCACCCCATCGTGATTCACGTGCTGACCCGCAAAGGGAAGGGGTACGAGGCGGCGCTCAAGAACCCGGAAAAATTTCACGGGCTCGGGCCGTATGATGTGACGACTGGGGCAACTCCCCCCGCGAAGCCGGGCACGCCGCCCAACTGGCAGGACGTTTTCGGCCAGGCGATGGTGCGTTTGTGCCAGGCAGACCCGCGCGTGGTGGGCATTACCGCCGCGATGCCCAGCGGCACGAGTTTGAAGCTGCTCGAAAAAGCAATGCCAAATCGGTATTACGATGTGGGGATTGCGGAGGAGCATGCCGTGCTATTCGCCTGCGGCATGGCCACGATGGGCCTTCGGCCCGTCTGCGCGATTTACTCGACTTTTCTGCAGCGGGCCTACGACTGCATCGTTCATGATGCGGCGCTGCAAGACCTGCCGGTGACCTTTTGCATGGACCGGGCCGGTTTGTCCGCCCAGGACGGGCCTACCCACCATGGGCTGTTTGATATCGCCTATCTGCGCCATGTGCCCAACTGCGTCCTAATGGCTCCGAAGGACGAGGATGAACTGGTGGACATGATGTTCACCGCCACGCAGCAACCGCACCCGGCGTTCATCCGTTACCCCCGGGGCCCGGCCGAAGGCGTGCCCATTAAGAATCAACCGCGGTTGCTGGAAGTCGGCAAGGCTGAGGTCCTTGATGGCTTTGCCAACAATGGCGGCCGCAAAGTCGCTCTGTTTCCGCTGGGCAACATGATGCGGTTGGGCCGGCAGGCCGCCGCCCAACTGCGGACGGAAGGCTACGACGTGGCCGTCGTAAACCCACGATTCGCCAAACCACTGGATGCCGGCGTGACGGAGTTCTTCGGCCGAGCGGCTGAAGTCCTCGTGACGTTTGAAGACCATGTGATCGCGGGCGGATACGGCAGCGCCGTGCTGGAACTTCTCAATGAGAAACGGATTACCACCCCGGTGATCCAGGTCGGCTGGCCCGACCAGTTCATCGAACACGCGACCACTGTCGAGGATTTGCGCCACAAGTACGGGCTCACCGTCGAGAAGGTCGTCGCCAAAGTCTACGCGGAGTTTTCCGGCTCGACGCCTTCTCCCGTCCGGCGGGAGCGGCCGCCTGTGGAGGCGTTGAACCCTTAAAGAGCTGCGGCGGTCAAAACCTCGCCGGAGCGTCGGGACGGCACGGTCCCCGTTGGTTTGCTTCCGGCTTGCACCTCTCATGCTGCGTACTGTAGGTCACACCGCTTCTCGCATCTCGTGGTGCAGCCGATTTTGCTGTCCGATTTTTCTTGCTATGTCGAGGCCGCTTGGTAGGTATGGACTATGCCTGTCCCCCGATTCCATGCGCTGTGCTTTGCTGCTTCTCTTGCGTGTCGTGTGGGACAGCAATTCATGCACGAATACAACTCAACCCACAGTTCGTTATGAAAATTAAAACCGCTACAGGTCTGTTTGCAGGTGTCGTATCCGCACTTCTTTTCACGGCATTCCAAGCCGTCCCCGCGGACTACTCATCCACAATTATGGCCGACGCGCCAGCCGGATACTGGCGACTCGGGGAAATGCCGTCGTACGTGGACCCGATTGGCATCGTCACCAACAGCGGCAGCCTCGGTGATAGCGGAACCGGCACGTATGTTGGCTATGTCCGGGGCGGGGAGGCCGGAGCGTATACCGGCAGTTCCGCCTACCGGTTCCGGGGTGGGGCGGGACGCGTGAGTATCACCAACTCGGCGGCTTTTAACTTCACTGGCACGACCCCATTTACCCTGGAAGTTTGGGCCAAACCAACGGTGGCGCCTAGTGGAACCCAGCGACTGATTTCGAATGGCTCTGCTGGCCAGGGCTATGGTTTCACACTTTATGGCGCCGACCGGTTGCGCATGACCGGATTGGGGGTCGCCGACGTGAACTCGGACTTTGCAGCACCCTGGGCAGTCGGCACGTGGTATCACCTGGCGCTGGTCCGCAGCAACACCTATCTGTATTTCTATACCAATGGTGTCCAGTTGGGCGCTCGTAAGACGCTCAACAACATCATCACCACGGCGAATCCGCTCGCCCTCGGGGCAACAGGGCTCGGCGGCGAGGCCTTTACCGGCGCGCTGGACGACGCGGCGGTTTATACCAACATCCTGACGCCTGCCCAAATCGCCGCGCACTACGCCGCCGCCATTAATAATCCCGCCGGTTACCCAGCAGCCGTTCTTGCCGATCAACCCATCGGTTATTGGCAGCTCAACGAGCCCGCGGGGACCGACACCGGAACCGTGATCGCCAACTCCGGCTCGGTTGGTTCTGGCGGGAATGGCGAGGTTCTGGCGCCGCCGAACGGTATCGTGGGCGGCGCGGCGGGTGCCCTGGTCGGAGACGCAAATCCCGCGATGACCTTTGGTGGCAGCCCCAGCAGGATCGAAGTTCAGCAGAAGCCGGCGCTGAATACGTCAAACTTCACCTTTGAATGCTGGGCTAATCTCGGCACCTGGGCCGGCACACACCAATCCCCGGTAACCAGCCGCGGCAGCGCCAACGGCTATATTTTCTATGCGGCTCCATTTAGCGGCGCAACCCGCTGGGAATTTTGGACTGGCCCAGGATGGGACGTGGTCGCCGGAGCCAGTGCGGACGTCGTTGCCGGACAGTGGACGCACCTGGTCGGCAGCTATGACGCTGTCGGGCGCACCAAAGTCTTCTATGTGAATGGGCAGTTGATCAGCGGCAAAGTGAACGTCTCCGTCTCGCCCAACAGCACCAGCCCACTGCGAATTGGGGCCGGGGCGACGGAAGGGCCCATCGGCAATTACTTTTGGAACGGTGTATTGGACGAAGTTGCGGTTTACCCGACGGTGCTATCGCCGGAGCGGGTACAGGCGCACTATGAGGCCGCCCTGGGCGTGAGCCCCGGTATGACGGCCGCACCGACCATCGCCGCGGACCCGGTAGCTCAGACCAACTGGGCTCCCTACCCGGTTGCGTTGGGCTGCGTGATCGCGGGGAGCCTGCCGATGCAGCTTCAGTGGTACTATGTGACCCCTGACGGCCTGACCACCAGGGCCGTGGCAAACGCCACGAACACGGTCCTGAAGCTCGACCCGACCGACCCGACGCAGAGCGGCAGCTATTTCCTGACCGCCACGAACACGCTCGGCACTGCGGCCAGCGCTTGGGCTTATGTGGAGATCATTCCGCTGACCGCACCGACAATTACCAGCCAACCGTTACCTCGTACCGTTTACGCCGGCAGCAGTACCCGCTTCACCGTCCAGGCGGCAGGAACGCCTCCGTTGACCTATCAGTGGAAGAAGGGCGGCGCGGATATTTCTGGAGCCACGAACACGGTGCTGGTGCTCACGAATATTTCCGCCGGTGACGCGGCCATGTATTCTGCGGGCGTCACGAACCTGGCCGGCGGTGTGGTGAGCGCGGGAGCGCAACTGAGCCTCCGGACGCCGCCAGCGGGTAGTTACGAAGAGGCTGCTGTAAACGCGGGTCCCGTCGCCTACTGGCGCCTTGGCGAGTCCGCCGGCAGCACGACCGCATTCGATTGGGCCGGAGGATACGACGGACTGATATTCAGCAGTGTCACGGCTGGCACTCCGGGGCCGAGTTCACCCACGTATCCGGGCTTTGAAGCCAACAACACGGCCTATACTTTCAACGCCACAGACTCCGGCGTCCAAAGCAGCAGCCTCGGGTTGCCGGGGCCGATATCCGCAACCGCGTGGGTCAAGCCGAACGCCCTGGACGCAACCCAAAACAAGGCCATCGTCGGGGAATACGGGAGTTGGTTTTTCAAGCTGAATAACAACCTACTACGGCTCACCACGCCCGGTATTCTGGACCACGATAGCGCCGCCGCGGTGACGGCCGGGGAGTGGCAACATGTCGCGGTGACGTTCCAGCCCGGAGCCGCCGCTGGCGCGAAATTCTATGTTAACGGCCGCTTCATCAGTTCTGTAACTGCTTCCGCGCTCACGCGGGGCAATTCCCTGGTCTGGATCGGCACCAATCAATGGGCTGGTCAAGTGTTTGATGGAGTGATCGACGAGGTCGCGGTTTACAGCAAGATCTTGTCCGCGGACACCATCGCGACAATGTACGCTCTGGGGGCCTACGGTACCACCACGCCGCCGCTGATCACGGCTGAGCCTGCGTCACAGTCGGTGGTTGTGGGCACGCCTGTCACCCTGACCGTCGGTGCGGTGGGCAGCTACCCGCTCGCCTACCAATGGAAGAAGGACGGCGCCGCGATCACCGGCGCCACGACCTCGGCGTTGACGACCGCCAGTGCCACCTTTGCGGATACAGGCAGTTACACCGTGACCATCACCAACGCGGTGGGCACCACCAACAGTACGGCGGCAACCCTCACCGTCCTGGCGCCGCCGACTTTTGCCAACGCAACAAACGACCTGGTGTTGCACCTGAAATTCGACACCGATTTCACGGACTCATCGGGTCGCGTTCCCCCCAACGACGCCTATGCGTCCGGCCCCCCGCCGTTGGTGGCGGGCAAGTTGGGTCAAGGGGTCAGACTCACCACCCAGACCGCGACCTCCGTTTACCAATACCTGTTCGTGCTGGACAACCCGGATCTCCGTTTCACGGAAGTGGACAGCTTTACTGTTTCCTGCTGGTTGAAGTACACCACGGGATTCAACGACCTGCCGATTATCGGGAATGCGCATCGGTCCACGTATAATAACGGCTGGGTGTTGACTGAGGATGGCGGGCAATTTGAATGGACGGCGGTCGACGGGGCCTCAATCATTGCCGACCCGGTTGGTGGCCCGCTGATCAACGACGGGACCTGGCACCAACTGGCGGTCGTGTTCGACCGCACTAATGGTGTGGCTGCCTCGTACGTCGACGGTTTGCTCGTCGATACCCGCTCCCTCGCCGGTTTAGGGACGCTCTATACTGGTTTGAACCTCTTCATCGGCCAGGATGACTCCGGGGCTTACCCCACT
>DATDCV010000084.1:0-9423 GCA_036524155.1 Verrucomicrobiia bacterium | reverse complement strand
CGTTGCTGTTTGGGGCATCTCCCTCTCTTCCTCGGGAGGAGAGGGTCGGGGAGAGGAGGCCCCATTTATCCACCAATCCATCAATCCATCAATCCCCCGCCTCCCTCCGCCTCGGCTTCGACGTCGCCGCCTCCGGCCAGGGCGACCTCGCCGCCTTCTATATCGACGAGGTGGCTGCCGGCCAAGCCTGGCTCCGCGCCCTGCTCACCGTCCGCACCGAAGACTGGCATTTCCTCGGCTGCGCTCTCTTCTGTTTCCTCGAACAACTCCCGCGCCTCTACGCCGCCGGCGACGAATCCGGCCTCGGCCGCCAAATCTGCTGGGAAGCCGCCAACCAATTCCACGGCCGCTTTCAAAAGGTCAATTTCACCTCCAAAAAACAGGACCTCGGCTTCACCCTCATGAACCAGCTTTCCGTCGCCGAAAAACGCTTCCCCCGCAACCAGCCCGACATCGCCTCCGACTTCTTCGCCCTCCGCAAAGCCTTTTCCGGAACCAAATGGCTTTTCACCGAAGGCCGAAATTCCCTGAACCCCCTCAGCCATTGCGACATCGCCTGGGCCGCCGCCCTCGCCACTTATGCCGAAACCGAACGCCCTTGCGAATTCGGCGCCGCCGTCGCCCTCGAAACCTGCTGGTTCGACGGCAAAGACTACCACCCCTACCCCTCCGGCCCCAGTCCCCTCGTCGGCTGACGCAAGCTCTTTCTCTTACTCTTCCTCTTGCTCTTGCTCCTGCCCTTGCTCTTAATCCCAGCCTTCCACCAGCGACTTCGGACTTTGGACCTTGGGCTTTGGACTTCTTATCGGCTATCGGTCTGTCGGCTATCGGTCTGTCGGCTCTCGGTTATCGGCTATTGGCTATTCCGGTCCCGTCCTTTATGTCCTTTGTTCAGCCGCAGGTTCTCGCCCTTCCGCGTATTCCGCGTATTCTGCGGTTTCATCTCCGCGCTTTCGTCCCTCTCGTCCTTTTTGTCCCTTCGCCTCCCCATCCAACGCCGCGCGCACCCCTTTCCCACCCCAAAGGGGAAAAATCATACCAGCCCAGGGCAGAGCGAGCACCGAGCGCCACCCTGGGATCAAGCCGCCCGAAGGACATCCCCCTCTCCTCGGGGAGAGGGGCAGGGGTGAGGGGGAATTTCTTGATTTCTTGAGCTGGTTCATGGTGTCAGACCCAACCTTCCTTGCACGCCGCTGCTTTGCGCCAGGGGTGAGGGGGAATTTTCCGAGCTGCTTCACGCGGAGCCTGAACTGGCCCCAACCGGCCGAAAGGCCCATCGTCCCGATGCGCGCGCCGGGATGCAAACTAACCCTCCTCAGACCAGACGACTGCTCCGCCAACCTCCCCGCCGCCTGCCGGCCGGAGCAAAGCGAAGGCGGAAGGAACGAGCGCGGAGAGGGTCGGGACGAGGGGCACCCTTTTTACCGGCTATCGGCTATCGGCTATCGGTCTATCGGCTATTCCGCTTTCGTCCCTTTAGTCCTCTACGCCCGTTATGTCCTTTGTTCCGCCGCATCTTCAGACCCCATGCATTTGGCCCGGCCGTTGAAATCCCGTTAGGGATGACCTGAAAGTAGCCCAGGCCAGAGCGAGCACCGAGCGCCACCCTGGGATCAACGCCGCCAAAGGACATCCCCCTCTCCTCGGGGAGAGGGGTAGGGGTGAGGGGGAATTTTCCGAGCTGGTTCATGGGGAGCCTGAACTGGCCCCAACCGGCCGAAAGGCCCATCGTCCCGATGCGTTCGCCTCGATGCAAGCTAACCCTTCCCATTCCCACTCCCCTCCCTGTTTCCTCCGCCCCTCTGAAATCTCAAATCCTTCAAATCTCAAATTCGCCCGGCCTCGTCACTGGCCGATCCCACCCCGTTTTCCTCATCCGTGTCCGTTCGTGCCCATCAGTTCTTGAATCCGGCTCCGTCTTTCTGAGTTTCTCCCCCCTCCGCGTATTCCGCGTATTCTGCGGTTTCATCTCCGCACTGTCGTCCCTCCCGTCCTTTTTGTCCCTTCACCTCCCCATCCGACGCCCCACGCACCACCTCCCCACCCCAACGGGGCAAAATCATACCAGCCCAGGGTTGAATCGCGAGGGCTTGCAGGGCGCGATTCTACCCTGGGAAACCGTCCCCCGACACCGGCCTCAACCCTGAAGGGGTTGCACAGCCCGCCCCCTCCGCTCGCGGCGATTCCGCCCCGTTTTCCTCATCCGTGTCCATTCGTCCTGCCCCTCTGAAATCTCAAATTCGCCCGGCCTCGTCACTGGCCGATCCCACCCCGTTTTCCTCATCCGTCTCCGTTCGTGCCCATCAGTTCTTAAATCCGGCTCCGTCTTTCTGAGTTTCTCCCCCTTCCGCGTATTCCGCGTATTCTGCGGTTTCCTCTCCGCGCTCCCGTCCCTCTCGTCCTTTTTGTCCCTTCACCTCCCCATCCAACGCTCCGCCCACCACCTCCCCACCCCCAACGGGGTAAAATCATACCAGCCCAGGGTTGAGTCGCGAGGGCTTGCAGGCCGCGATTCTACCCTGGGAAACCGTCCCCCGACACCGGCCTCAACCCTGAAAGGGTTGCACAGCCCGCCCCCTCCGCTCGCTGCGATCCCACCCCGTTTTCCTCATCCGTGTCCATTCCTGCCCACCATCTCGCTTTATCGCGCCTTCAGGTCCTCCCGATCCAGCAGCGCCGTTACCTTTCGCCGATCAGTTTTCGAACCACCGCTCGCCGCCAGGCTTTCCGGTTGACTGTATGACTTCCGTGCCGTCGCTCAACACATACTTCAGGTTCAGGGGCCAAGTTTGGTACCAAAACGTGCCCCGATTTTAGTGCCCGGGGGCAAAAACAGAACTGAAGTAAGAGCTGCCACTCGGGCGGGCCGGCGAGCCGACAGAACAAGGGCGTTTCTACGGTCGGATCCGGCACCTGGTTCCCGCCAACCGCCGCTCCGCTTGACGCCCCCGAGCACTGCTCCACGAGTCCCGAATGGAGCACCATTCCGTTCTGGCCCCTTCGATCAGCCTGAACCGTCCGATCTGACACCTTCCATCGGTTCGCCGAGACCGTTTCAGACCGTTACACCCTATCGTTTAACCTTGACGTAAAGCCCATGCTCTCCTTATTCTGCGTACTATTAGCAAGTATGGCCGTCCGAGCTCCAGCATTAAGCCACTCACGTCGAACCGTCGCCCGGCCGGTCGCTGCTCAGAAGGAGCCAATAATATGCCCATAGAAAAAGCGGATCTCGCCAAACTTGCCAAGTTCGCCAAGGTCTTCGCTGATGCGCGCGAACGCGATGCGAATGAGTCGGACACGGTCATGTATCTCATCGAGTTCTTTAAAGAGGTGCTCGACTACGATCCCCTGGGAGGCGAGATCTCCAAAGAAGTGGCAGTAAATGACCGCTACTGCGATTTTGGCATTCGCCTCGACGACAAGATTGCCCTCCTTGTCGAATGCAAACCGGCAGGCGTACGCGGCCTTAAATCGAAACACATCGAGCAGGCTGAAAACTACGCTTCCCGCGCCGCAATTGACTGGGTTTTGCTAACCAACGGCGTGATTTGGCAGCTTTACCACCTCACTTTCGGGAATGGCATCGAACACGAACTGGTGTTTGAGGTTAACCTGGTTGACGACCTGGAACAGAAGCCCGAATGGATTTGGGATACCCTCTCCGTACTTAACAAGCGGAACGTTCGCGACGACTCGCTCACCGATTACTACGAACAGCAGAAACTTCTCAGCCCAAAAAATATCATTAATCTGCTGCTGGGCGAGGAAGTGCTGATGAAGCTCCGACAGGAACTCAACCGGAAATCACCAGCCCGACTTGATCTGACTGCCGTCTTTGAGGCGGTTCGCGACGTACTCAGCCAGGAAGCACTCGCAACCGCCGGTGACATCGTCGCGCCCGCGAGAAAGCGTCGCCGCCGTAGGCAGCGCAGAACGGACGAAGCCCCTGAGACCGAGGCCCCGCCGGACGGTGAAGATCAACACCCCCCGGCACCACAGCCCCTCTCTCCCGCTCCTCCTCTTCAAAGGTCTGTAACGCCCGACCCGACCCAGCCGGAGACCCCTCCCGCGGCAAGGCCATAGACACGGAGGCTGACAAGCTACCTGCGTCGTTGGCAGGGTCCGCGGGTAGTACGAAATATGAGCGATTACCAAGCGGGCAACGGCCATGAAATTGGAGGGTTCCAGCTCGGGCTTCTCCTATTTACCTTGCTGTTGCTAGCTGCGCTCGTTGTGGACACCGCCTTCATCCTGCCGAAGGAAATCTCCAACTTGGTCCACCTGCTTGACACATTCGGCTGCGCTATGTTTTTCGCAGATTTCTGTTACCGCTTCTATAGAGCCGAACGCAAGCTGGCCTTCATGAAGTGGGGTTGGGTAGACCTGGTTGCCTGCATTCCAAATCTTGAGGTTTTCCGGTACGCCCGCCTCGCCCGCGTGCTCCGGGTGATCCGACTCCTCCGCGGGATTCGATCTCTGCACCTCGTCGCATCGGCAGTGTTTCAGGACAAGCTCCGCGGCGGCGTTACTGCCCTGGTCTTCGCCGCTCTCCTGCTTGTAGCCTTTTCCTCGGTTTCCATCCTGGTCTGCGAGCGTGGACCTGATGCCAACATCAAAACGGCAGAGGACGCGCTCTGGTGGAGCATGTCCACGATTACCACAGTTGGCTACGGTGATTGCTATCCGAAGACCACCGAAGGCCGCGCTATTGGCGTCATTCTCATGGTCGCGGGCATTAGTATATACGGATGCCTAAGTGGCCTTGCCGCCTCTGCACTTCTCACCTCGAGACGCAAAGAAGCCGACAACGCCGAATTAATCGAGCGCTTACAAAGCCTCGAGGTAAAACTCGACAAGCTCTCGCAAGACCATACAAACCCACAGCGCCGGCTGGTGGATAAGTGATCACCAAAGGCGCGTTGCTCCTCTCATAGCATACGTTGCCATCTTTCTGGGCGCCCTGTGGGCGTATTCTGGTGGTAGTCCACCGGTACGACCAAAGGGCCGAACTGGTCCACGAGCATCCCAGGAAGGCCGTCGGCCAGTCCGGCGCACGGCCGTGCGCAATCCGGGTTTCCTGCCTGTTTCACCGCCTGGCTTGCGCGATCCAGCAGGAAGCCCCGTAACCTACCGAGACGGGCGCGACCATCCACGTCTCACGACTATGGAGGATTGGCTGGAAGTCCAGCCCACGCACGGTCATAGTCGAGCGGGTGGTCACCACAGCCTGGCCTTGGTTTTTCAGTCTTTACGTAAAGAGAAGACGGAGCGCACCCCCACTTTCCACATTTGAGCCAAGTGCCGTGAGCCAAGGTCCTCATTATCGAGACAAGGGCAGGAGCGTCCGGCCTGGGGTTGGTCTCAATAGTGAAGACCGACACTTGGTGGAGCTCCAGCCCAGCAGCGAGTTCAGAACAAGCTTTCTTCACTGTTTTCCGCTGTCTCATTTCATGGCTGTGAAAAAACCTCGTTCTGACCCCCCGACTTCCGACATGACTCTGTAGCTGAGAGCGGTGAACAACATGGCGACCAACTCGACCAAGTAAATGAACGGAACCATCCCTCGGCTTGCATTAAAGACCACTCCAAATCCGCCCAACGGGGCAATCGGCACCATGAAGATCAGGCCGTAGCCCAGGAGGTCACGTAGGCGGAGACCTCTCCTCAGCTCCTGGCGGTAAGTGCCCTCCTGGCCTCCTTGAGTTGGCGTGCAACCACACTAATGTACGGCCGAAAGCGGGGCTCGATCTGAGCGGCCTCAGTCACACGGCCCAACAACTGCTCGCCTTTCTTCACTTTAAGCCATGGGTCCTGCTCAGCCGCAAACGCTGAAGTGGCGTCCTGCAGGTTCTTTCGGCGCTGGTTTGGTAGCCTGACTCCCTGCGGCGTAAGCGCAACTCCGGTTACAACCTTAACCTGCCCAGGCTCAAAACAGTGACGTTTATGAACCTTCAGCCCATATTGTCCAGCGATAAGGCGAACCTCATACAAAAACCTGCTCGTGGCCGCTTCACCGGAAAACGTCATATCGTCAACCAGGCAGCTCATAACCACGCCACGGCTGGCCGACAAATCGGCGAGTTCATCAAACATCCGCTTATACGCGTAAAACGACAGAATTGTGCTCGTGCTTCCGCCAGTCGGGAGGTGGCCGGAAATGGTGGTGAGCTTGGTTAATACCGCCGCAACATCGTCACTGCATTCGAAAGTCGCCAGGAAACAGCGGAATACATACCGGGCAGATGTGCTCGGAAAGAATTTCCGAACGTCGATCTTTGCCAGCCGAATCCCCCATTCGTGCTCCCGTGCGTTGGTGACATATGACCGGCCCCTGAATCCCGAGTGCATGTAAGCCGGAGGCTCGATACGGTCGAGGAGCCGGACAAGCCGCCGCTGTATGGCCTGCAAACGCCTTCGCGGCCATTCGATCCACCTCTCATCCCGCTCGAAGCACTGGTAATTCGCCATACCTGCATTCGCTAGTGCCTCAACTTCGCGCAATGAAAGGCCTAACAGTTCCGCCAGCGCCTTTCGCCGGTGCAGGTGGTACAAGGGCGACTGATTAAGCGGGTATCTTTTCCTCATCGCTCCCCTCACCAGGGCGAGTGATCATCTCGATCCAATCGAGCATCTTTAAGGCTTTAGCCGCAATCGGATTGACGCCCTTTTCTTCTCCCCGACGGTCTTTGTGCTCTGCAAAATAGAGCAAGGATGAAGCCGGTATTCTGAAGTAATCGGCATACTTCTGCAAAACCTCCATGGTCACCTGCTTCTTCCCTGCCTCGATCTCGCAGATGTGCGATGCTGATAAGCCCAATGCCTTCGCCAAGTCCTTTTGCTTTAAATTGTGAAACACCCTAATCAATCTGAGGGCGTCATTTATCATATGGTCCAGTCCGTGCCAAAATTGGCTAAGGAGAGAGGCCGGGGTGATCTTTGTCGGACCACCGCGTGATCAACCAACTGACGATCCTGATGACCGCCATGATCAACCAGCGCCGCACAAGAACTTGCCGCACTAATTTGTATGTGGGGCTTTTGCGCTTCGTGGCCGACCCTCTGCGTTTGACATGATTGGTCTTTTGTTTTGTGTTGTTCTTCATCTATTTTGCTTCTGTTAACCAGCAACGGAATTGTTGCTGGGTGCCGCTTAACAGAAGCAACCGCGTTGGAACGCAGACTACGCTCTCCTTCCCAACTACCGCGAATGTGCCGGTCGCGGTAGATAGTCCGACGGACACGACAACAGACACCTAGACGGGATACCTGTGCGCGCCCGGAAGACCGATAGGGGCAAACAGCGCCCCCACGAGTTCGCTGCCGAACTCCACCTACAGCGGCATGGCGGTCTTCAATCATGTTAAGAAGACCAATATCACATTGACCAATGGATGGCAAGAAAATTCGCTATAAGCGAATGTACATATTTTGCTGTGAAGATGGCCAATATGAGGCTAGTCTCATATTTTCCCTTACAGGAGATTCGCTCAACCTAAGTGAGAGCCAGTTTGTGGGACATTCGCCCCAACGCAGGTACATCCTGCCCTCGTTGTACTCCCGCGATGAATTGCCACCTGCCCCCGAAGCTCTTTGTCCTCGGGCTCGACCTGCACCATGGTGTCAACTGGTAGGCTGCATGAATGCCGACGGACGCACAACGAAGCTGCTATCAAGTCCACCCGTGTTATGCGCAATCACAAGTCCAGGTGTAAAAGAGCGCACGGTCAGACCGTAGAAACGCCCTCGCTCTGCTGGCACTCGGCGCGATGCTGGCGTGTCCGGAGTCCAGGGGCTTAGGCAAAGCCTCATCTAGGTTGTTCCCCCATACCGATAGCAGCTGATTGCCTCGGGTGAGGACAATCCCCAGGCATCCGTATATTTAGCCTCTATGAGCGTGAAACGACCAACCATGCGCCCTGCCGCCCTCGACCGATTCGGCGGCGTCGAAAACATTCATACGAAGAAGCTGAGTGTCGGACAGGCCGGGGTCATGCCGAGCGACGCGTTGACGGCGTGGCGCGGCTTGGACGAGATACTCATCCTGAAGAAAGGGCGAATCGCTGATGGCATTCGGCGCCGGAGGCGGGATTCCCTACTTGCTTTCCACCGAATACTCCACAGTTACGCGCGAGCGAAAGGTCAATTCGCCGAAGCCTGAGCGGTCGTCCTCTCGCTGCGCCAGGGCGTGCGTGACCACCGCATCTGAGTAGAGTTGATGGGCCGAGGGTAGGCCAGCCGTGAGACCTCCCGAAAACCCCATTGCCCGCGACTGTCCCGAGACGAGCACGTCCCCGGGCAGCGGGCCGGCTGCGGGGTCATAAAATCGCCGCACGGTCAGCTTTAAGCCCAATTGTTCCTCGAACGCCTGCTTGCGCTGAGTAGCATTGGCGCAGGCCTCGGCAATGGCCTTCGCCCTGAGGGCCTCCTTGTCCGAGCGCTCGAACTCGACGCCCAGATACTGGGCCTCGGGTAAGCTGTCGCTGGCGTCGGCCGCCACTTGAAACTCTTTTTCGTTCCGCACCGTCACCTTGAGCAGGTTGTTGACCCGATGGCTCTTCACCTTGTCACTAAAGACGCCGTACTTTTCGGTGGAAGAGAATTTTGAGGCCTGGACCTGGTCGGGGGCCAGACCCTGGGCGGTGAGGAGTTTGACGAATTTGGCGCAGGCTTCCTGGTTCGCGCGAAGGGCCTGGCCCAGTTCCCGGGCGCTGCTGCTGATCCTGACGGTGACAATCCCACGGTCCGCCTGAACCTTGACCTCGGCCTCCCCGGTCACTTGGACAATCCGAGGCGCATTGGCTAGCAACGTGGCCAATTCGGAAGGCGTGCCTTTCAACTCCGGTTGCGCAAGCGCAGGTGTTCCGGCCACGCAAAGTAGTACCAGGACATTGTAGCAGGAATCAGACAGTTTCAGTGGTTTCATGATGGTTTAGGCTGGCGGTACTCACGCACCGCGCAGCCATGCTGGGAAAACCGATGAACAAGTCAATCCTATCCAGGCGGGGGCAAATTCCTGTCTACCCGCTCACTCCTGCTGCTATCGACGGCAACGGACCGCGGGCCGGACCGTAGAAAAAGCCCCTTCCTGGGGCTCTTGGCGTCGATTCCGGCCGAGTGCTGGCCGGGCGGACGTGGGTGCCTCTCCTGTCACTCCTCAGTTTCCCCACCCAAGCCCCGAGCTCACCGGGTCAGTCTCGCTTCGTCTTTTCACCGCACTTCCTTCTTCATCCAGCTTCAGAGAAATTAGCTACACTAAATAAACCGCCTCAAACTATTTTCTTTCACTTGGACAGCTTTTGTCCATTATGCGGAGCTCCGCATAATGGACATTATGCTGAGGTGTTAATTATGCGGAGGTGGCGAAGGTCAAAGCCAATTCAGCGCGTCAGGTCAGGCCTTTGGTTATCGCGATGGGGAGGG
>DATDCV010000083.1:0-2519 GCA_036524155.1 Verrucomicrobiia bacterium | reverse complement strand
TCTTCGTCTTGTCCGGAGCCACTCCCAACCCATACTGCGCCAGCCGCTCCTTGAGCGCTCGCTCACCTGCCGCCGCTTCGTGCCGATACTCGAAGCACGCTACGAAGTCGTCCGCAAAGCGGAACAACCTGCTCTTGCCTCGGTTCGTTCTCCGCACTTCGGTCTCGAACCAAACGTCCAGGACATAATGCAGATATACGTTGGCCAGCACCGGCGAGATGACCCCTCGTACACAGTGGATAACTTCGAGTTTTTGAGGCGTATTTCGTTCCTGAGACCGGGATTCTCCCGCAGGAAGGAAGACAACAACGCAGGTTGACAATGTCGTATATGGTATTACTGTTAAGACATAGTGACCAAGTCATCCGAGTCCGAACATGCTCGACGTGTGAATGCGACGGTCAGTTTACTCCAGCAGAAGGCCTCACCTCCGGAGGTCCTGAACTGGCTCATCGGCCAATACGGTCTCTCGCGGCGTCAAGCTTATCGATACCTTTGCCAAGCCCAACAGGCTGGCAAGCCTTTGCCGGTTCCGGAAGCGAAGGAAGTGTTTACGGTCAAGTTGCCGGTTTCCTTGATTCGACAAGTTCGCCAGCAGGCTCGGCGGGGAGGCGGCACCATCAGCCAATGGGTGGAGGAAGCACTGCAACAGTCCCTCAAGCTGCCTCAAGGCCATGGCTGAGCGCAAACCCAAGCGCCGTGTCCGTTGTGAAAACAAATATGTTTATGATCGTTTGTCGTCGCAAAAGGTATTGCAGGTTTATCATTGGCTGGTGCCCGATTATTGCGATCAGGAAACCGCCGTTGTAACCGCCACTCACCGATATGAAGAAAGTCGCGGCCATTTACGCACGAGTATCCTCTGAGCGACAGAAGGAGGAGGGCACCATCGCCAGCCAGACCACGTCGCTGCTGGAGTATGCCAAGGCCCATGAGTTGAGTGTGCCGGCGGAGTGGATCTTTGAAGATGAAGGTTACAGCGGCGCTCTGCTGGCACGCCCGGGGTTGGAACGACTGAGGGACTTGGCGGCTGAAGGCCAGATTGAGGCCGTCTTGATTTATGCGCCCGACCGTCTGAGTCGCAAGTATGCGTACCAGGTGCTGCTGATGGAGGAGTTCTTGCGTCACGGAGTAGAGACGATTTTTTTGAAGTCCGCCGGTGCCGAAACGCCAGAGGAGCGGTTGGCGCTGCAATTTCAAGGAATGATTGCCGAGTATGAACGGGCACAAATCGCGGAGCGAACGCGGCGCGGGAAGAGGTATCGAGCCAAGACCGGGTGTGTGAACGTGCTTTGCGGGGCACCCTACGGTTATCGCTACGTTAAGAAGAGCGAGCATTCACAGGCTTTTTATGAGGTTGTGGAAGCACAGGCCGAAGTAGTCCGGAGAGTCTTTGGCTGGTATACGCAGGCGCTTTGGAGCATTGGGGCGATCGCCCGGCAGTTGAACCAGGAACAGATCCCGACGCGCTCGGGGCGCGGGCCTTGGGAGCGGTCCACGGTGTGGGGAATGCTCCGCAACCCGGCCTATCAGGGCAGCGCCTGCTTCGGGAAAACGGAGATTTGTGCGCGGCGGAGGATAACTCGGCCCTTGCGCCAAAGAGGCGGTTACTCGCGCCGTACCAGCAGCAGTCGAGAGAAAGAGCGGAGCCAGTGGATTGAAATTGCGGTGCCGGCACTGATCAGCAAAGAGACCTTTGCCTTGGCCCAGGAACGCCTACGACAAAACAAACAGCTTTCCCTGCGCAATACCCGGGAACCAACGTTATTGCAGGGACTGCTGGTGTGTGAACAATGTGGCTATGCGTTGTATCGGACCTCGACGCGCACGACGCGACGCCAGATCAAGTATTACCGGTGTTTGGGCTCGGATCGATACCGGCATTTGCGGGGACCCGCCTGCTCATGTCGCCCAATCCGGCTGGATTATTTAGACGACTTGGTCTGGCAGGAAGTGTTGCGCTTGCTGCGTTCTCCGGAACTGATCCAGGCGGAGCTGGAACGACGGCGAGCCGAGAGCCTGAACAGCAGTCCGGTGCAGCAGCGCCAGGATCAGGTCAAGCGGGAGTTGGCCAGATTAAGCCAGCAGATGGACAAGTTGCTGGATGCCTATCAAGAGGGATTGATGACGTTGGCGGACTTAAGGAAACGCTCCCCGGCAATCAAAATGAGAATTGGAGCTTTAGAGACGGAACAACAGAATCTGAGTCTGCGAGCGGTGGAAGACCAGCGCTGGATCGAGTTGAACAACTCACTGGAGGCCTTTCTTGGGCGATTAAACGAAACGGCGCAGAAAATGGGTGCTGGTGAAAAGCAAAAAGTGCTGCGGACGATCGTGAAGCAAATTACGGTGGGTAAAGACTTGATCACGATCCACCATTCCATTCCCGTAGGAGCTGGCTGCGGAAGCGTTGAATCGCCAAGTTATCCACTGTGTACGAGGGGTCAACCGACCGCTTGTGGCCGACGTCGCGAATCTCGACGCCGCGGACATCGCCTTGCATGAGATCATTGAGGAGA
>DATDCV010000082.1:0-11123 GCA_036524155.1 Verrucomicrobiia bacterium | reverse complement strand
GGGGAGCCGGTGTTCGTCGCCTTGCTCGGCCCGGTCTTTGGGTGGCTGCAGATCGAGTCGCCTGAAACCCGCAGCGTGCTGGCGTTTGCCGTGGGGTTTAGCGCCCTTACCTTTCTCCACATCAGCGCCGGCGAACAGGCGCCCAAGTGGCTGGCCATCCAACAGCCGTTACCGACCACGCTCTGGGTGGCCTATCCCATGCTCTGGTTTTATCGGTTCTCCTACCCGTTTGTGCTGGCCCTCAATTGGGCCTCCCAGTGGCTGCTCCGCCAGGTCGGGCTCGAGCCCGCCAGTGAAACCGACCGCGGCCACTCGGAAGAGGAACTTCGCCTGCTTTTCACCGCGGCCCAGAAACGCGCCGGCAGCCGCAGCCTCCGCCGGGAGATCCTTCTCAATACCCTGGACCTGCGCCGCCGCCTGGCGCGCGATGTCATGCAGCCGCGGCCCCAAATCGTCGTGTTCGATACCGAGGCCAGCCTCGCCCATTGCCTGGACCTCGCCGAGAGAACACGCTACTCACGGTTTCCGCTGTGCGAAGGAGGCGATGTCGACAAAACGCTCGGCGTGGTTCACATCAAGGATCTCTTTGCCATGCGACTGAAGGCGCGCAGTGGCAGCGAGTTGCTGCCAGTCGCCCGGAAGCTCATCTACGTCCCCGAAACCGCCCACCTGGAAAAGCTGCTGCAGCTCTTTCTTGAGCGGAAGCTGCACCTCGCCATTGTCGTAGATGAATACGGTGGCACGGTTGGCATGGTCACGCTGGAAAACATCCTCGAAGAGTTGGTCGGGCAGATCCAGGACGAGTTTGACCAGGAAAAACCGCTCCTGGTTCGGCTGAACGAAAGCACCTGGGAAGTGGCCGGCAACCTGCCCCTCTTCGAACTCGAAAAACTGGTCGGCGCCCCCTTGCAGGATGAAGGAATCACCACCGCCAGCGGCTGGGTCACACACCGGCTGGGCGGATTCCCGAAGGCCGGGGAGGTTCTAACGCTCGGCAACTGCCAGCTCCGGGTTGAAGAGGTGGATGGCATGCGCGTGGCCAAGCTGAAACTCACCAAACCTGCGCGTTAAATCTTCTCTTCACGGTAGCGGCACAAGGCGCCAGAGGCGCGCCGGCTGACCTATTCCGGAGGTGTCGATATAAAGCTGCGAAGTATTGGTCAGCGTGACGGTGGCAAGTGTCACCCAGGCGTCGATTGGCCCGGATTGGTTGATGTAATCCACGCGCACATTATTGCCAGCCGTGCCGCTTAGCGTTAGTGCGACCAGAGAATCACAGGCCAAAACGGGCGAGTTCAAAGCGCCCGGTTGCGAGGCACGGTAGAACCGTTGTGCCGACGGCGCCGACAGATCGAAATACCACTGAGGGGAGTTGTGGATCAGGACCTGGTCGAATGTGGACCAACTCCCGGTCGGAGGCAGGCCGGTCGTTGTGTCCAGATTCAACACGCTGCCCGGCGCCCCGCTCAAGCTCAAAGCAATAACCGTCCGTCTGGGGACGGCCGCTATGATGCCAAGCTGGGCCGGGGCGCTCGTGCAAGAGCCGAAGGCGTTGGTAACCATGACCGAGTAAGCTCCGGCCTGGAGACTCTCGACGTTGGTCAGTTGGAGAAGTGAGTCAGGTCCCGTAGCGAGAAGGTTTGTGCTTTGGAAATACCAAAGGTAAGTGAGCGGCCGGGCGCCAGCGGCCTGTGCTTTGAACGTGACCGAGGAGCCGATTTCCGCCGTTTGTGTCAGGAGCGGCGCGAGCAGAGCAGGGGCCAGCGAAATCCTGAATACCAGGCCGTTACTAAAAGCGCCTCCGGCGGATGTGGTGCCATAAAGATCGGGGCCTGCCACGACCAACTCTCCGAAAGGATTGGCTCCATCCGCTCCCCCTGCAAAGCTCTTAAGCACAGAGAAGTCGCCGCCGTTGATGTTTATTTTAAAAACTGTCCCCAAGCCAAAACTGCCGCCTCGCGAGGTGGTGCCGCAGAGGATGTCGCCCACCAACACCAGGCCGGCCCGGGGGCTGGACCCGTCGCTGCCACTAAAGGTCTTGAGCACAGCGTAGCCGCTTCCATCCACGTTGATCTTGAAGATCGTTCCGTTTCCCACATTGCCTTGGCCATCTCCGGAAGTGGTCCCATACAAGGTTGTCCCGGCCAGCAAAAGGTCGCCGTAAGGAGCGGCGCCGTCGCTCCCACCAGAAAAAGCCTTGAGCATGGAAAAATCGCTTCCGTTGGTGCTTACCCTAAACACCATCCCCGCATACGTAATCGTCGGCGTAAGAGTGCCCCCGGAACAGGAGGTGCCATACAAGGTCGAGCCGGACAGAACGAGCCCGCCATCCGGGAACCACGGGCCCGAACCGGACTTAATGACCGCGAAACCACTGCCGTCGTCGTGGAGCTTGAAGAGCACGCCCGGGCACAACGCTTGCCCGCCCTGGAAAGTGGTCCCATAAATGACGGAGCCGGCCAATAATAAGCCCGCCTGCGGACTAAGCCCATCCGCTAGTCCCGAAGAGAGGTCGGGGCCAACGAATCGATGCAGCACGGCGAAGGCACTGCCATCAGTGTGGATTTTGAAGAGCGTACCTCCGCCCTCAACCCTTCCGCCCCCGCAAGCGGCTCCCTCTTTGCCCGACGGGGCGACACACAGGTAATTGGAAACCCCGCCGCCGGACGTGGTGCCGTAGAGTGTCGACCCGGAAAGGGCCAAACCGGCTTGCGGGTTCGCGCCGTCTCCGAACGAGCTGAACTGGTGGAGCAGCTCAAACCCGGTGCCATCGAGTTTGATCCTGAACACCGTGCCGGCGTTCGATATGCCCCCGCCGCAGGTCGTCCCATAAAGCATGTCGCCTGTCAGCACCAGCCGTGCTTCAGGATAGGCGCCATCCGCGCCGGTGAAGTTATGCAGAACTGAATAGCTTTGCGGTCTGGCAGTAAGTGCCGTCAGACACACCAGCAGCAGGCCAACCCAGCGACTGATTGTCCTACATTGGACTGACGTTTGCATGGCGGGATCCCTGGTTCGAAGGTGATTGTAGCGGGACACTCCGATGTTGAAAGGCGACGGAACTCTGCAAGCGCAGAGAGCAATGAGTATTGAAGAAGGCGTATCCCTCCTGGCGCGCGATTCTCGTGAACTAACAGAATTGCGTTGGTCGCCCGGTTACAGATTGCCGACACAAGTTGCATCGGACCAACATGGGATCGGTTGCCCACTCGCCATTTTCATGGAAGTGGCATTACCGACCCAAATCATAGGGGGTCAGAAGCGCCCTTCGTGTCAAGGAAGATTTTGGGTATAGATGACTTATACTCCGGAATCCACCCTCGTCAACTCGAAGCACATCCCGGCCGCGTATGGCGGCAGCCGCGCGGCCTCAGTCAGCTGTGGTGGGAACTCGCCGCGGCGTGGCCGGCGCGCGGACTTCAGTCCGCAGCAATGCCCGGCCGACCATCGCGTCTGGGATGCGGGTGCGCCCCTGCCGACGGACGTTGCTGCGGACTGAAGTCCGCGCGCCGGATGCTCGGCCCGGCCGCAACTGGTCCTTTACGGGGTGCGGCCTCAGGTCGTTGACGCCGTCGCGCGCCGCATTTATGGTCCCTCTCGTGAGCGAGTCCATGTTTCCTTCAGGGCCCTGGATCGGGTTCTATAATTACCGACCCGGGCACCGCCACCGGATGGACCTGACACTCAGGTTCGCCAACGGCGAGATGACCGGTGACGGCCGGGACGACGTCGGCTTGTTCCTGATCAAGGGCCGGTATGATGCCGCCAGCGGCGAGTGTTACTGGACCAAGACGTACGTCGGCGCTCACGACGTTTTTTATCAGGGATTCCGAGAGGGCAAAGGGATCTGGGGGACGTGGGAAATCAAGACGTGGTCTCGCGGAGGGTTTCACATTTGGCCTCGAGCAGCGGGCGCAGGAGAATCCGAGGCGGAGCAGGAAGAGAGCGCGGAGCCAGTCGATGCGATCGCGACGGCGACTTGAATTTGGAGGACGATCGCAACCTGGCTCGGCGAAGCAACTTTCTGGATCAGCCCGCCGGCAGCGCGTATGCATGAAGCCTCAGAAGGGGGCGGGGACGACCTCGTCCCTGCGTTGGTTGAAATGATAGCAGCTCCAGATGGGGACGAGGCCGTCCCCACCCCTTTCATGCATACGCGCTGGCCCGCCGGCGCCTTGTTTTGCGCAATCTTTACTTTCGGGACGATCTGGGCAAGGCTGGCATTGACAAAATGCAGAATCAAACCGATCCGCGAGGGGGTGCAGGCGAATGGACCCCCGACTCCTGGCGTCGCAAACCGGCCACACAACAACCGACGTACCCGGAACCGGCGGCGCTGGAAAGCGCCCTCGCTCAGTTGGCCCGACTCCCGCCTCTGGTCACGAGCTGGGAAATCGAGAACCTCAAACAGCAGCTCGCGGAAGCGGTCGCCGGCAAACGGTTCCTGCTCCAGGGCGGCGATTGTTCGGAGAGTTTCGACGATTGCGAGTCCGCTGCGATTGCCAGCAAGCTCAAGATCCTGCTGCAAATGAGCCTGGTCCTGGTCCAAGGCGGCAAGAAACGAGTCATCCGCCTCGGCCGTTTCGCCGGCCAGTACGCCAAGCCGCGTTCGGCCGACACCGAAACGCGCGGCGGCACCATCCTGCCCGCCTATCGCGGCGACATGATCAACCGCGTCGGCTTCACCCCCGAGGAGCGAGTGCCGAACCCCGATTTGATGCTTCGTGCCTACGAGCGTTCCGGCCTGACCGTCAACTTCATCCGCTCGCTCATCGAAGGCGGGTTCGCGGATCTGCACCACCCGGAATACTGGGAGCTGGGATTTGTCGCCAATTCTCCTCACGCGGCCGAGTATACCCGCATGGTCGAAAGCATCGGCGACTCGTTGCGCTTCATGGAAACGCTCACCGGCGCGGTGCTTTCGGATATTAACCGCGTGGACTTTTTCACGAGCCATGAGGGCCTGCATCTTTCTTACGAGCAGGCACAGACCCGACAAGTGCCTCGCCGGACGGGCTGGTACAATCTCTCCACCCACTTTCCCTGGGTTGGCGACCGCACCCGGGCGTTGGGTGGCGCGCACATCGAGTATTTTCGGGGCATCGCCAACCCCGTCGGGGTAAAGATAGGCCCGTCCGTCAAACCGGAGGACGCCCTGGCCCTGGCCGACATTCTGAATCCTCAAAACGAGGCTGGGCGACTAACCTTCATTCATCGGTTCGGGGCGACCAAGGTGCAGTCCTGCCTGCCGCCGTTGGTGCAGGCGATCCAGCGCGCCGGCAAACAGGTCCTTTGGTGTTGCGACCCGATGCACGGCAACACCGAGACTACCACCAACGGTGTCAAAACCCGCCGCTTCGAGAACATTCTTCGGGAAATTGAGCACTCCTACCGCATTTTGAAAGAGCACGGAACGCACCTGGGCGGGGTGCACTTCGAGTTGACGGGCGAAAACGTCACGGAGTGCATCGGGGGCGCCAGCGGCATCACCGAAGCCGACCTGGGGCGCGCTTACCGAACTCAGGTGGACCCCCGTCTCAATTACGAGCAATCGATGGAAATGGCGCTGCTGCTCGCGCGCTTGATGGCGCAAGATCGCGGCTAATCTGGGTTATGGACGCCCTGAGATTCCAAACCGCCGGCGCGAAAGTCATTGCCGTCGAACGTCACCGGCGCTAGGGTCGCAACAATAGCACATATTTGATTATGACTGCCTTTTCGTCTGTTTCCCGACGTGAAATGCTGCGACGCTGCGGGCTGGGTGCAGCGAGCTTGGCGTTGTCAGCGAGCTGGGCGCCCTTGCTGGCCGCTCCCGGCGGTCGCCGGTTCAAAATCGGCGCTTGCGACTGGTCCATCGGCAAAATGTGCGATCCCGCCGCCTTCGACGTGGCCAAAGAAATCGGCCTGGATGGCGTCCAGGTCAGCCTGGGGACCGCCGCGAACAACATGCAGCTCCGGCAGGCGGAGTGGCAGCAACGATACAAGGACGCCGCCGGAAAGACTGGCTGCGCCATCGCTTCGCTGGCTATCGGCGAGCTCAACGGCGTGCCTTACAAGAGCGACCCACGGACGATTGAGTGGGTCAGCGACAGCATCGGAGTCTGCCGGGCGCTCGGGCTCCGGGTGGTGCTGCTGGCGTTCTTCAGTAACGGCGACCTGCGCGGCGACAAAGGCGGTGTGGACGAGGTGGTGAAACGGCTCAAGGCCGTCGCCCCGAAAGCCGAGAAGGCGGGGGTGGCCCTCGGCATCGAAAGCTGGCTCAGTGCCGAGCAACACCTCGAAATCCTTGACCGCGTCGGCTCCCCTGCTGTCCAGGTTTATTACGATGTCTGCAATTCGAACGACCGCGGTTACGACATCTACGCGGAAATTCGCCGGCTGGGGAAACGGATTTGCGAGTTTCACGCCAAAGAGAACGGGTCCTTGCTGGGCCAGGGCAAAGTCGATTTCAAGAAAGTCAGGAGCGCGCTGGACGACATCGGTTACACCGGCTGGATCCAGATTGAGGGTGCCGTCCCCGAGGGCAAGCCCATGCTCGAAAGCTACCAGGCTAACTGCCAGTTCATGCGGAAGATTTTCGGGTGAGTCTAATCAGAAGGGCGAACCGGCGTCATCGCCGGTTCGCCATGCCTCCACTTTCTTTTTCCTGGCCAGGCGCTTTATTTTACTGCGCGGCCTTATTCGGGCTGCCGGTGGAGGTGTTTTGCAGCCACCGTTTGAAAGAGCATATCCCCTGCCAGCCTCATCCCGGGGTTTCCTTCTTGCCCAGCACGACGTTTTCGTCCAAATGTCGAGCATGGCGATTTTGACTGTTCTTCCCTTGGGCACGCGCCGTCTTAGCTGCGCTTTACCGCTCTGGATCGGCTGCCTCGAGCTGGCGTCGTTGTCGGGCCTGCCGATGCAGGCTGCCGGGAACGAGGAAGCCGCGCGCGTTTTCAAGACCCAGCTCATCGAAAAAATCATGCCCTATTGGTACGATACGGCAATCGACAGGGAAAACGGCGGCTACCTGCTCTCGGATGACGCTGCCAGGAAGGCGCCCCCGGCCAGCGAAAAACAACTCGTCAGCCAGAGCCGCATGATTTGGGGATTCTCACACGCTCACCTCAAAGGTCTCAGCACGCCTCGGCGTGACTACCTCAAAGCTGCCCGCCAGGGCTACGACTTCCTCCTTGCCCACTTCCTCGACCCCGAATACGGCGGCTATTACTGGACAACCGATCTGAGCGGCAAACCGCTCAACCAGCGCAAAATTGTGTACGGCGAGTCTTTTGTCATCTATGCGATGGTTGAATACTATCGCGCCAGCGGCGACAAAGCAGCCCTCCAACACGCCATCGACCTTTACCATGTCCTTCAGCGCCGGGCCCATGACGTCAAATTCGGCGGCTGGATCGAGCACTTCGAGCGCAATTGGACGCCCATGCTCAAACCGGGACCCGAGGCCATCGTCGAGGTCGGCGGCATGAAAAGCGCCAACACCCACCTCCACCTCATGGAAGCGCTGACCGAGCTCAGCGAAGCTTCGCGCGATCCCGCCGTCCGCAAATCGCTGAAGGAAGCCGTCAAATTGAACGCCACGTATTTCTACCCTAATGACGCCGGCAAATCCTGCTTCCATCGGCACCTGGACTGGACGCCGACCACTGAACCTTCCAGCGCCGGTCTCTCTTACGGCCACAACGTCGAGTTTGCGTGGCTGTTCATTCGAGCGCAACAGGTGCTCAAAACCACACCCTCCTGGCGGCACTTCGACAACCACCTCCAACACGCTTTGAGATATGGCTACGACCACCAGCGCGGCGGCCTCTACAGCCGCGGCATGGACGACCAACCCGCCACCGATTCCGACAAGGTCTGGTGGGTACAGTCCGAAATGATCGCGGCACTGACCGACGCCCTCAAACACAAACCCAACCCCGCTTATACCGAGGCTCTCGAAAAACTCGCCGCCTTCATCCTCAAATACCAGGTCAACCCGCCCGATGCCATCTGGCTCGACACCGTTGCCGCCGATGGCTCCCCCAAATCCACCGCCAAAGCCCACAACTGGAAAGCCAACTACCACGACGTCCGCGCCATCGTCAAATACGTCGAGGCCTTCGGCGGCGGCTTCTGAGATCCTCTCCCTCATGAAACTATTCGTTGCCTGGTCCAAGGCCCTCATCGCGTGGTATGCCGCCGCCCTAAAAACCGGCGGCTATTTTGTCATCGCACTGATGATGGCCATCGAAAGCTCCATCTTCCCGTTGCCCAGCGAAGTCGTCATTCCGCCCGCCGCCCATTGGTCGCATACGGGTCAAATTCCGCTGAGTCTGCCCGGCATTGTGATCGCCGGCACCATCGGCTCGTGGCTTGGGGCCACAATCATGTATTGGGCGGCGCGTTTGGGGGGCCGCCCCCTGTTGGTGCGCTACGGCCGGTTCATCTTCATCTCGCCCGCCAAAATCGACGGCGCCGAACGCTGGGCCGCCCATTACGGCTCCGTGGGCATTTTCATCTCGCGGCTGCTGCCAGTCGTCCGCCATCTCATCGGCATCCCCGCCGGCATCGTTCGCATGAACTACAAGTCTTTCTCCCTCTACACCGTGCTGGGCTCGGCCATCTGGTGCGGCGTGCTTTGTTACGTCGGCATCAAAATGGGCCAGGACGACAAGCTGATGAAAGGCGAGTTGCATCGCATCTCGCTTTGGCTCGGCGGCGCGATGCTGGTCCTCGGCGGCCTTTACTACTTTTTCGTGCACCGGCACATGAAGGGTGACGCGCCACCGAACCAACAGGACGGTGAGAGAACAGTGGACCCGCAGCGCAATCCGACACCCGAAAGCTGAGATCACGGCCACGCGGAGCTCGGTCCCGCTTTCGGGTGTGCAACATTCATTCGACAGCGCCAGCAAGCTGTCCATACCGCTGCCGCACCCACATAGCCTCGCGTGACGCTCGGTGCGTACGCTGAGTGCAACGGTCAAATTCCAGGCTAAGGTGCTACGGTCCGATAGAAACGGCACCCCGCAACCGGAGCGGGATCGGAGAGGGTTTCCAGGTAGCTCGTGTTGGTGTAGGTCAGGACTTCCGTCCACTGCAACAGATCGGTGGAGCATTCGAGCCGGTAGGTTTTCCCGACTTCCCCCGTGGCCTTTATTGTCAACTCCGCCGAGGAATGGTTGCGCGTGATGGCCAGCACTGGCGCGGGGACCGGCTCGGAGGCCAGTACGACGCCGCCGTTGCCCACCAGGACGAAACGGCCGGCGCCGTATGCCGCATCGTTCAGAATCGCATCAGTCCCGACCGGCAATGCGCTCCAGTTTGTGCCATCGATGGAACTGATGGGCAAAGCTTTCGCCGCCGGCCCGGGAAATCCCAAAAACACCCCGTTCGCAAATTGCCCTTTGGCAACCCACACTGGCAAGGTCCCGTGCGTCCAATTCACACCGTCCGCCGAACTGATGACTTCGCCGGAGGCATAGCCACCCAGCCCGACAAAGAGCCCATGGCCATAGCTCATGCTGTAGATGTAACCCAGTGAATAGGTGCGGTTGGTCCAGTGGACACCGTCGCCGGAGGTGTAAATGGGGGTGGAAAACCCCGCAGCGATCGCGACAAACAGCCCGTTTCCATAAGCGACGTCCCGGAGATAGGCGCCTGTGCTGCTGACAGTCCAGTTGACCGCATCCGGAGAGGTGGCAATGCTTCCATACGAGTCCACCGAAACGAATCTTCCGCCGCCGTAAACGATCTTATCCCCAGGGTAGGAGGCTGAGCGGTATGTCCAGTCTGAGCCGTTGGTGGAAGTGAACACCCCGGTGCTGCCGGTGGCGGCGAATAGGCCGTTGCCAAAAGCCACGCTTTTCAAATTCGGAGGATAAGAGCCCGAAACGCACCCGAGAGCCCAGTCCAACCCGTTGCTCGACGTGACAACAGTGCCCGACGTGCCCACGGCCACCAGGCGGCCATTTCCGCAGGCAACCCCGTTGAGGTCGAAGTCATTCCGGAGCGTGACATTGGTCCAGGCGCCGCCGGTGCCTGAAACCAAAATATCGCCGCGAACTCCCACCGCTACGAAGCGCGAATTGCCATAAACAACATCCGCCAACCAGTTGGTACTGTTTGAGACGCTGCTCGTCCAGGTCGTGCCATCGGTGGAACGGGCGATGGTGCCATTGCTGCCCACGACGACAAACCTGCCAGCGCCATAGCATACGTCGTTGAACGTGGCGTTTAGTGCGGAGTTTTGGTGCGTCCAGGTGACGGCGTCCGGAGATGTCAACACTTCGCCGATTCCGCTGTAGAAGTTCGCGCCTACGGCCACGTAATTAGCGCCGTTAAAGGCGACGCCATAAAGCGCCAACCCCACCCACGACGGAGTCGTCCAGTCGATTCCATTCGTGCTGACGGTCACAAATCCTCCGTCCGGCCCTCCCACGGCTACAAATTTGCCACCCCCGTACGCAACGCCCCAGAACGGACAGCCGGGCCGATCCAATCGCGTCCAGTCCCCGCCATTGGTGGAGTAGAGAATCGCGCCGTCGCCGATGCCGCTGCTGTCAATTACACCCTCGACCGCCACGAACGTTCCCGCGCCAAAAGCCACGGCCACTATCGGGTTCGTTGACGGTGAGGACATTCGCGCCCAGAGGACTCCGTTGGCGGAGTTCAGGATTGTGCCTTTGTCACCGACCGCGATATAGGTGCCGTTGCTATAGACGACATCATTCAGCCCCTCCTGGATTGTCGAGTCGCGACTTGTCCACGCCAGCCCATCCGGTGAAGTTAAGATGGTGCCGACCGCGCCCACAGTAACATATTGGCCGCCACCATAAGCCACACCCGCCAGGTTGTTGGCAGTGGGAAGCGGGTTGCGCAAAGTCCACCGCTCGAGCGGAGTTGTCGCGCCGTATGCTTGATTGGCAAACACACACAGAAGCAGTGCCGTGAGGAGCGGGCTAAATCGTGCGTATTTTAACAACGGGATCATCGGTAGTTTGGTCTGTTCTTCTTTCATTTGGTCAGGTGCCCGGCCGCCCGCGTGCTTGATCCGGTTCCTTCTTTGACCCGCCAGAGCATCCGCTCCGCTCTCCGATTTCGGTCTTCAGACTTCGGCTCTCCTTCGGATTTCGGGCTTC
>DATDCV010000081.1:0-32722 GCA_036524155.1 Verrucomicrobiia bacterium | reverse complement strand
CTGGAGGAGAGGGTCGGGGAGAGGAGGCCCTTGCTCTCTTCCGCGTTGCGGTTTATGGAAAGAAGGCTGCCGCCACGTCGTTCGGAGGGAACCTCTTCGGGTAACAAGGGATGCGCGGGGGCCACAAACTGCCGAGGTGTCGCTGTCGGCGCGCGGACTTCAGTCCGCAGCGACACGCGTCAACAGGGGCCTTTGGAATCGGCAACGAACCGGCCAATTGGGCGTTGCTGCGGACTGAAGTCCGCGCACCAGGACAGCCCCCGTATCACCTCGTGTTTTCGTTTCCTTGGTCCTGTCGCAGTTGTTTTGTCGTTCCTCAGCGCGATCTCCAGCCTGGCTGCGGAACTTGACCTCTTTGTCACCGACTACAACGAAGACCCGACCACCGAGCAAAAACCCATGCTCGAGCAACCGCTGGTTTACGCGAAGCCGCAGGCGGTCACCCTGCGGGACGCCGATGGAAAGACGGTGACCATCCTTTCGCCTCTGGGAGTCAGCATACGCACCGGGCCGAAGGGCAACCTCCGCGAGGCGAAACTGTTTGCGGCGCCGGGCGAATACGAGCCGTTCAGTTTCCTGTTGCGGCCGAAACAGACGTTGGATGAGGTCTCGGTCTCCGCCGGGGACCTGAAAGGTCCGGCCAACGAGATCATCCCCGCTGCTAATATCAGGGTGGCGTCAGTCGAAGGTTTCCACGGCGGCGCGCGTGACATCCTGATGCCGGTGGGCCGCCCCTGGAGCATGTCGGCCTACAGCACCGAGTTTTTTTGGTGCACCGTCAAGGTGCCGCCAAAAGCACCGCCTGGAGTTTACCTCGGCCAGGTTGTGGTGCGTGCCGGCACTCAGCCCGTCGGTTCCATCCAAATCAGCCTCGAGGTGCTGCCAATCGATCTGGCCGAGCCGCCTCTCAGCCTGGGGTTCAATTACTCCAAGCCCGACGACGATAAGGACGGGAAAATCCTGGCGGCGCACTTTGCGGACATGCGCGAACACGGGATGACCTGCGTCGCACCGCTCTATGATTTCCACCTGCCGGTCTATGATACTGACACGGGCGATTTCGGTGCCGTGCTCGAAGCGTATAAAAAGGCCGGTTTCCCCGGCACGTTTTATTGGGCGGCGCCGATGGGTTTGCACGTGAGCGAGCTTGCCGGCTACGGCGACGAGACCAACCGCCGGTGGCAGCAGAAGTACATCAAGGTGATGCGCCTGATGCACGAAGAGGCCGTCAAGCACGGGGTGCCCTGCGTATTTTCCATCGGCGATGAGTTGACCAATAAAGGGACGGACGGAGTGAAAACGGCCGGGCGACTCGCCCGGTTCGTGTGGGAAGAACTGCCGGAGATCGCCACCACGAGCGATATGAACGGCTACCGGGAAGTGATGGCCATGGCACCGTTCCTGAATGTGGCGACGTTTAACAACGGGTGGGACGGCGCGGACCATCACAACCAGGGGCGACGGCTGCTCAACAAAGATTTTCTGCAAGAAGTACAAGCGGCGGGGGCGATACCGTGGTTTGTCAACGCCGGCAGCGGAAGATTCCCCTTCGGGTTCTTTTTTTGGAAGATGAGCAAGTTCGGCGCGAAAGGCAAAGTGGAGTGGTACTACAACCTTCGCAACGAACGCGGTTCGCTGGTCCGCACACAAAAAGACGCGATCTACCCGACGCTGGATTACGAGCGCTGCCGCGAGGGAATCGACGACTTAAAGTATCTGTGCAAACTGGAGTCCCTTGTGGCCAAGGCGAAGCCCGCACTACCCGAGACAGCGAAAGCGCGCGCCTTGCTTGACGCCATCGACCAGGGGATTGCCGAGGACTGGTCGGTTTACGAAGGCAAGCGCGGCCTACGATTCCCGGACGACGGCTTTGCCAAACTGGATCCTGAAAAAGCCGCCAATTTTGGCCGTTTGAACGCCTTAAGGCTCGAAATAGCCAATCACATCATCGCTCTGCAGCGCGCCCTCAATCCGAAGGATTGACAGAAAAATGAAATCAGGTATGAGAACTTACAGCCTCCTCCTCGCCAGCCTCCTCGCCCTCCCCATCACCCCGGCCCTCGCCCAAAACCCGCCCCGGCTCAAACGGGCGGACAGTTTCCTCGGTATCCACTTCGATTTTCACGCGGGGCCCGACTGCACGGAGATCGGCAAGAACACGACCCGTGAAATGATCCTGGACGTCATCGACAAGGTGCACCCGGATTACTTACAGATTGACTGCAAAGGCCACCGCGGACTATCGAGCTACCCGACGAAAGTCGGAAATCCCGCTCCCGGCTTCGTCGGCGATCCGCTCCGGCTGTGGCGGCAGGTAACCGCCGAAAAAGGCGTGTCGTTGTATATGCACTACTCCGGCGTGTGGGATTCGGAAGCGATTATTCGTCACCCGGACTGGGCTGCAGTCAATGGGGATGGCAAGACCAACGGCAACGCTACTTCCCTGTTCGGGCCGTACGTCGACCAACTGCTGATCCCGCAGCTTCGCGAACTGGCAGGAGTGTACAAAATCGACGGTGTTTGGATCGACGGCGATTGCTGGGCAGCCGTGCCCGACTACAGTGAACCGGCGATGAAAGCTTGGGGCAAGTCCTTCGGCCTGGACTCCGGCCCGCGGCCCCAGCCTAACGGGACCCATTGGTTTGATTTTCTCCAATTCAACCGTGAAGCCTTCCGCGCGTATCTGCGCCATTACATTACCGAGGTCCGGAAGACCAACCCGGAATTTCAGTCTTGCAGCAATTGGGCATTTTCGGACCACATGCCGGAAGCGGTGTGCGCACCGGTTGATTTCCTGTCCGGAGATTATTCGCCGCAGGACAGCGTCAACTCGGCCCGCATCTCGGCACGGTACCTGGCGCGTCAGGGCAAACCGTGGGACCTGATGGCCTGGAGTTTCACTACGCAGGCCGGGAAAGACGGCGCGACCCAGAAAAGCGCTCTCCAGTTGCAGCGCGAGGCGGCGGTGGTCCTGGCCATGGGCGGGGGTTTCCAGGCCTACTTTACACAAAAACGCGACGGCTCCGTTCGCAGCGAACGCATGCCGGTGATGGGCGAAGTGGCCAAATTCTGCCGGGCGCGGCAGGCTTTTTGCCATCACGCGACCCAGGTGCCGCAGATCGCGCTGCTGTATTCGACCACCGCGCATTACCTGCGAGCGAATGGGCTTTTCCCGCGCGACCATTCCCCCTTCAGCGGCACGCTCCAGGCGCTGCTCGAATCGCAGCAGTCGGTCGAGCTGCTCGGCGAACACCAACTTTCGGGCCGCATGAGGGAATACCCGCTCATCGTTGTGCCCGAGTGGGAGTATCTCGCGCCGGAGTTCAATGCCGAATTGGTCGAATACGTAAAGCAGGGAGGAACGCTGCTTCTGATAGGGCCCCGGACAGCACCGTTGTTCGAGCGCGAACTCGACGTGAAGATCGAGGCTTCAAAAGGTTTGCCGACGGTGCATTTAGCGCATGACAACGAGCTGATGTCGGGCGTTGGTCTCAGGGTCCAATGCGGCGCGACTGCACGTCCGTTTGGCCGTCTTCAGACCGTTGAAAAGCTAGACGCCGAACCGTATCCAGCCGCCACGATTGCACCTGTCGGCAAGGGCCGGATTGCCGCCCTGTATTTCAGTTTCAGTCCCGCCTACCTGAAATCGCGCAGCCAGGCCGGCCGCAAATTCCTGAACTTGCTCGTGCACGAGCTGTTTCCCAAACCGATAGTCGAAGTGAGCGGCTCGCCGGATGTGGACGTCGTGGTTAACCGCCTTGGAGGCAAGCTCGCCATCAACCTGATCAACACCTCCGGCCCGCACCGCACCGAGCCTATCATCGAGTCCATCCCCCCGGCCGGCCCGCTGAGTCTGGCAATTCGGCAGAGCGTCAGACCGCAGAAAATCACGCTGCAACCTGCCGGCCAACCGCTCGCATTTGAGCACTCTTCAGGCGAGGTCCGGGTTAAGGTGCCGCCCGTCCAGGTGCACGACATCCTCGTCGTCGAGTGAACGGGAGGCCCCGCTCCGTTCGCCAAATCCGGAGTTTGCCGAAGGGTGCCCTTCCGGGCAGCAGTTCTCATTATCGGAATGTGGCGCGGGCGTCTCGCCCGCGGGTTCGGTCGACGTCCCGCCGACCGAGGCTAGAAAGGGCGGGGACGCCCCAGGAACTCGCGGGCGAGACGCCCGCGCTACGCCAAAGTGAGAATTGCTGCCTTCCGCTTCGCCAGGGAACCGACGCCCGAGCGCTCGCGCGGGGGCGCCCTCCGCCCCGGAGTAGAATCAGTTTCGTTTTTTCTGAAATAAAACGTCCAGTCAGTTGCAAATCGTCGTTGACTCACATATTGTAACCTCGCTGAGCCCCGACTTGGACGAGCGGCCCGGGTCTGTCCCGGTGGCACGAGGAAAACGACATTGTTGCGATGAACACTTTGATGAACGGTGCGCGAACAGAGCGCTGCGAGACAGGTTCCGACGCCGTTAATATCTGCGCGCTTAATTCGGCAATGAAACATATGCGGATGAGAATCAGCCACGTCATTTTGGCTTCGGCTTTCGTTCTGGCCGCTCAACCCGACTTCGGCCAGTCCCTCCCCGGGGAGGTGGACCTTTCGTTTGACGCCGGTTCGCAAATAAACGGTCCCGTTAACGCCGCCGCCTTGCTCGGCGACGGCAGAGTGCTGATCACCGGAAGCTTCACCACCGTCAACGGAGAAACCATCAATGGTCTCGCTCGCTTGCAGACCAACGGCGCGACGGACCTGACGTTCACCAATGATCTGGGTCTCCCGACCCTGTATGGCCGCACGATGGCGGTGCAGCCGGACGGCAAAATCGTGGTTGGCGGCGTCCTGGATTGGTGGGGGATATTTTCCCTCGCGGGAATTGTCAGGTTCAACGCCGACGGCTCAGTCGATAACCTCGCCACCTTTTCCGGGACTTCCGTGTCTTCCGTGGCGCTCCAGAAAGACGGCAAAATCCTGGTCGCGGGCAACTTTGCGGGGAGCGGCGCCAATTATTTCACCCGGCTGAATACCGACGCGACCCGGGACACCACGTTCCTTTACGGCCTCGCGGGCGCGGACAACGCAGTCAACGCGATTGAGTTGCAGAAGGATGGCAATATCGTCATCGCCGGCTCTTTCACGAACGTCAACGGCGCCACCAGGCTCGGGATCGCACGCTTGCTTCCCGATGGCAGTCTCGACACTTCCTTTCTGGCGAGTGTCAGCGGCGGCATCAACAGCGTCGCGATCCAATCCGATGGGAAGCTCGTGATTGGCGGTAATTTCACTTCGGTTAACGGGGCAGCTATTAATCGCATCGCCCGACTCAATGCCGACGGCTCCCTGGATAACACCTTTTCGGCTGGGCGGTCCGGGGCGGATTCGATCGTTAACTCGGTAAAGCTCCAGCCCGACGGCAGAATTGTCCTGGCCGGATCGTTCGCCACGATCAATGGCGCGAGCCAGCGGGGAGTGGCCCGGCTTAACACCGACGGCTCCCGGGATGTCTCGTTTTCGGTCGGTGCGGGTCCTCAGTTTGGGTCCGCACTCTCCCTCACGTTGTACCCGGGCGGCGAGGTCTTGGTCGCAGGCACCTTCTCGGCCTACAACGGGAGCCTCGCCAACAACCTCGTGAGGCTCGAGTCAAACGGCGCTCTCGACCCTGCTTTCGCCAACGGCTCCACTCTGCTCTATCCCGGGGTAAGCTGGATCGTGGCCCAGAGCGACGGCAAGATCCTGGTAAATGGGTCCGGCACAAAGAACATCGGGCGCCTCACCCCTGACGGTTCACCGGATGCCGGCTTTCTTTCGGGCATGTCCGGAGCCAACGCCGCGGTTTACGCCATCGCCCCGGTCGCGAGCAAGATCCTGATCGGCGGTTACTTCACCTCCTTCAACGGTTCAGATTGCCGCGCCCTGGCACGGCTGAATTCCGATGGCTCGCTCGATTCCAGCTTCCAAAACGGCATCGGGGGCACAAACGGAAATGTCTCGTGCCTCGCCGTGCAGGCCGACGGGAAGGTCCTTGTCGGCGGTTCCTTTTCCGCCATCCGGGGAACGCCACGGGCCAACATCGCACGCCTGAAGCCGGATGGCTCGCTGGACACCGGCTTCCTGGCTGGTATCTCCGGGCAAACGGTGTCGGTTAATTCGCTGCTCGTTCAGCCCGACAATAAGATCCTGGTTGGCGGGTACTTCACGAATGTCAATGGTGCGCTGCGTCGCGGGGTTGCCCGGCTTTACCCGGACGGCTCGCTCGACCAGACCTACCAAACCAACACTGCCGGGGTGAACGGTTCCGTGCTATGCATGGCACTCCAACCTGACTTAAAGGTTCTCCTCGGCGGCCAATTCAGTTCCATTAACAATACTTCGAGAACCCACCTCGCCCGGTTGAATGTTGACGGCACACTTGACACCTCTTTCGATAACGGGGCTGTTTCCGGAGGCGCCTCACCGCACGTGCGCACCATCGCCGTCCAAAACGACGGCCGAGTCCTGGTAGGCGGCCAATTCAGCCAGATCGGGTCGGTCGCCCTTAACAATATCGCGCGGCTCAGCGCCACCGGAGCCGTCGAGACCTTCATGACCACGGGCGCCGACGATTTGGTGTATAAGCTGGCGCTGCTGGACGACACCCGGATGCTCGTAGGCGGCGCCTACAGCACCATCAACGGCGCCCCCCGCAGCTATCTCAGCCGCGTCTTCTATAGCACGCCCGCCCTGCCCTCGGTCCCACTGGACGTCGCCTTGAACAATTCCCAGTTGAGTTGGACCAATGATCCCGTTGCTCCCTGGCAGGGCCAGACCGTTGTTTCTCAGGACAACGTCGCCTCGGCTCGGAGTGGGTCGATCACAGACCGCCAGAGCACTACACTGCGCTCGAGCGTTGCCGGGCCCGGCCTCCTTAGCTTCTGGTGGAAGGTTTCTTCCGAAACGAATTTCGATTTTCTGATCTTCACCGCCAAAAATCCCGGCGAGGGGATCACTAATCAGGCAAGAATCAGCGGGGAAACCGGCTGGCTCCGCCAAATCATGGCGCTCCCCGAGGGGATGAACACACTCGAATGGACCTACTCGAAGGACGGGAGCGTGAGCGTCGGCCTGGACGCCGGCTGGGTTGACGAGGTGAGTTTCACCCCGGGCTACGTCCCTCCGATCATCCTCTCAGATCCCGTCACCCGCACGAATCTGGGCGGCGACTCGTTGGCCTTTACGGCGTCGGCAACTGGTAGCACACCTTTGAGCTATCAGTGGCTACTTAACGGGACCCCCATTCCCGGCGCGACAAATTCTGTTTATTCCGCCGCATCCGTCGTGCCCGAGCAGGCGGGCGCCTATACCTTGAGAGTCTCCAGCCCTTACGGCACTGCCACCAGTGCCGAAGCTCAACTCGTCGTGCTTCCGCTGCGCGCGTTCGGCCAAAATGACTACGGCCAGACTAACGCCATCTCCAATCGCACCGTCGACGCTGTGGCTATCGCGGCAGGTCAGGATCACAGCTTGCTGCTCCGTCGCGATGGCACCATCTATGCCTGGGGAAACAACGGTAGCGGCCAGTGTTCGCCACCGGCGGACCTTGGGCCGGCGCTGGGCATCGCCGGGGGCGGCTATCATAGCCTGGCGGTCACCGCCAACCGTACCGTTGTGGGCTGGGGCGACAACTCGTATGGGCAGATCTCTCCTCCCGCGAATCTCTCCGATGTCTCGACGGTCGCTGCCGGTTTCTGGCATAGCCTGGCTTTGCGGTCTGATGGAACCGTTGTCGGTTGGGGCGACAACAGCTTTGGCCAAGCCGTACCACCGCTGACCCTTGACCACGTCGTGGCGATTGCCGCCGGGGGCAACCACAGCCTCGCGCTGCGTAACGACGGCGTCGTGTTCGCCTGGGGCCAAAACACGGACCCCGTTGGTATTTACAGCGGACAATCGAGCGTGCCCTGGTCGTTGACCCATGTGGTCGCAATCGCTGCGGGCGAGTACCACAGCCTCGCGGTGCGGAATGACGGCAGCATCGTCGCCTGGGGTGACGACACCTACGGCCAATGCAACGTGCCGACGAACCTGCCTCCCGCGGTCGTAGTGGCGGCCGGCGGCACTCATTCCCTAACTGTGCTGGCGGACGGCGCTGCCGCCGGTTGGGGCGATAATTTCTTCGGCCAATCGGGCCTCTTGCGCACGCTCACCAATGTCGTGGCCGTGGCTGCCGGCAACGCCCACACCCTCGAGTTGTTCGGCCTCCGACCGGCTCCGCGGATGCAACGGCCCGTCTGGAACGCGGGTCAGTTCTCGGTGCTGGTCCCCACGTTCTCCGACCGGCTCTATTCTCTCGAGTACACCACCAGCCTCCCCTCCACGAACTGGCTGCCGCTGCCGCTGGTTCGCGGCCTCGGCGGCGTACAAATACTGTCGGACCTGAACCCCGCCGCGCCGCGCCGGTTTTACCGGGCACGACAGTGGTAAGGATCCCCTTCGCCGGCCCCAGAGGATTGCAGATTCAGTGATCTGGAAGGAGCACTCCTTTCCCCGAGCAGCGTATTTTCCGCATACAGGCGCACCCAGAAAGTCCTTCAATCTGTCCCTCGCGCTCCACTCTTCGCTGACGCACACCTCTCCTGCCGGTTTTCTGTTGTGAACTCTGTTTGCCTTGAATAGACTCGGACTTAGTTAAGCCGCAAGAGAGGGCTAAACGCGGCTGTGTTATGCTTGGGTTTGTTGGCACAGGGCGTATTTGCGTAACCGCGTCGAGGCGACCGCCGGGGGCTGCGGATCGTGGCAAACTTACCGCGTGTGCGGGGTTTTTCTCATCCAGACCGCACTCGGGTGTTTTTTTCCCACAAATCTTGAAGCAAATCGCACCGGAATTTCGCCTTTACATATAGAAGGCGTGTAACCACACAGCACCTATTAACCAACCTATGAAAGCTGCACCCATTGCCCTTGTCTTGTTCCTGTTCCTCGGCTTGCAGTCGGGTCGCCCACAAAGTCCGGACGGCCAGGTGGACCCGACCTTTGATGCCGGCTCGGGTATCAACGGACCAGTCAATGCGGCCGCTGTTTATGCAGATGGGCGAATTCTGATTGGCGGAACGTTTACGACCGTCAGTGGGGCAAACACGGTGGGCCTTTCGTTGCTGCTGACCAACGGGGCCACGGACCTGACGTTTACCAACGTGTTCACACTGACTGATTGGCCTTTTATGGGGGTGGGGTTCTGGCCCGAGGCCTTGATTGTACAGCCCGACGGCAAGATCCTGGTGGGGGGCTACTGGGGTTGGGAATGGGGTAGTCTCGGTGGGCTCATGCGTTTTCAGCCCGATGGAACCTATGACGGCTCGTTCGACAACTGGGTCGACGCCACTGTGTATTCAATGGCGCTCCAGCCTGACGGCAAGGTCATCGCCGGTGGCTCATTCATAGGCGACGTTTTTGGCGTGCCCGGCCCCAGTTACCTCGCCAGGTTCAACACCGACGGCTCGTTCGACGAGGTGTTCTTTCCGGTGCTGGATGATGTGGTGACCGCGGTCGCTCTCCAGCCGGACGGGCGCATTCTCATTGCGGGGCAGTTTACCACCATCAATGGCGAGGCTCGGCCCGGCCTGGCGCGTCTTTGGCCTGACGGCACCGTCGATTCCTCCTTCCAGGCCACCACTTCGACACAATGGAGTTCTCGCGGCGGCGTCGAGGTGATTGCGCTGCAGGCGGACGGCAAGATCCTCCTCGGCGGCGACTTCACCGCCGTCAACGGCGTCGCGGTCAACCGCATTGCGCGGCTGAATCCCGACGGGTCGCTGGACGCGGCGTTTTCCGCGGGACGGGCTGGTGCGGACTCGACTGTCTCGGCGCTGGTGGTGCAATCAAGCGGGAAAATCATGGTTGGCGGCCAGTTCAACACGATTAACGGCGCGAGCCAGCGGGGACTGGCGCGACTCAACAGCAACGGGTCGGTGGATGGCTCGTTTTCAGTCGGTCCCGGCGGAGTGTCGGGCGGAGTAAATTGTCTGGCCGCCCAGCCGAATGGCCAGCTTGTGGCCGGCGGCAATCTGTACTCGGTAAACAACAGCGCCGTCTCCTATCTGGCGAGGCTGGGGGCGGACGGTGCGCTGGACCAAACCTTTGCCAACGGGCAAGCGCTTTTTGCCAATCCAGCCACGGAGCTGTTGCCGCAGAGCGATGGAAAGATCCTCGTTAGCGGTTTCGCAGGGACCGGCATTGGACGGCTTAATTCGGATGGTTCCGTAGACCGTTCCTTTCTCAAAGGGATGTCCGGAACCAGCGGCGATGTCTGGGCCCTTGCCTTCCACCAGGGCAAAATCCTGGTGGGTGGGTCGTTTACCAATTTCAACCGGGCCGAATGCAGCGGGCTGGTGAGACTCAACCCGGACGGCTCGCTCGACTCGGGCTTTAAGAATGGGATAGGGGGAACCAGTGGTCGGGTGGAATGCCTCGCGGTCCAGGCGGACGGCAAGATCGTGATCGGGGGCTACTTTGACTCGATTAAAGGCTTTGCCCGCACGAACCTGGCTCGACTCAACAGCGATGGGTCCCTGGACACATCATTCATGCAACAACTCGCGGGTCCCGACAGCGAAGTGCGTGCTTTGGAGATCCAGCAGGATGGCCGGATTGTGATCGGTGGCAACTTCGCCACCGTAAACGGCGTCGCGCGGAAGGGTGCGGCGCGACTCCACCCGGACGGCACCCTCGATTTGTCGTTTCAGGCGGACATCGAATCGGGACTCCTTTTCAAGGTCCTGGTCCAGCCGGACTCGAAGATCTTGCTGGGAGGCATTTTCTCCTCCGTGAACGGTATCGCCGTTGCCCACCTGGCGCGCGTTTATCCCGATGGCAAATTGGACACGAATTTCAACGCCAACTTCGGGACGGCCTGGCAGGAAGTGGTCACGATAGCGTTGCAGAGTGACGGGCGCATCCTTGTGGGGGGCTGGTTCTATGATCTCAACGGGCTCGAATACCGTAATATCGCGCGGTTGGATACGAACGGAGTCGCCGACGCCTTCCTGTGGGCGGGCGGAGGCGCCGACTCGATCGTCAACGAATTCAAGATCCTGGACGGGAGCCGTCTGCTCATCGGGGGCGCCTTTAATTCAATCAATGGAGTCGCGCGGAAGAACGTGGCCAGGGTTTTCTATCAAGTGTCAACCGTGCCGCTGGCGTTTGCGCTGAATAATACAAACCTGACCTGGACCACCGAGGGTTCCGCAGCCTGGTTTGGGCAAACGAACTTTTCCCACGACGGAGTGGCGTCAGCCCAAAGCGGCAGCATCGGCGATGACCAGGTGTCCACCCTGAAGGCGGCCGTCCGTGGCCCAGGTACGTTGCGCTTCTGGTGGAAGCTCTCCTGCGAAGTTCTCTGGGATTACATGATGTTCACCAGCACCAGCGAGTTTGAGACAAACCAGTTTGGCATCACCGGCGAATGGCCCTGGGTTGAGAGGGTCGTTTGCCTGCCCGAGGGAGTGCACACTCTGGAATGGTCCTACGTGAAGGACTATATGGCCTTTGAGGGCCAGGACACCGCTTGGCTCGATGAAGTGAGCTATACTCCCGGCTACATGGCGCCGGTGATCGCTGCCGACCCGATTAGCCGGACGAATTCGGCTGGAGACCAGGCCTGGTTCACGGCTTCAGCCGTCGGCAGCGCGCCCCTGAGTTACCAATGGCTGCTCAACGGCGTCGAGATCCCCGGCGCGACCAACTCCTATTGCCTGATGGAGTCGGTTGTGCCCGAACAGGCCGGCACCTACACCCTGCGTGCCGCCAACCCCTATGGCGCCGCAACCAGCGCCGGCGCCCAACTGGTCGTCATCCCCGCCCGCGGTTACGGCGACAACGCCTACGGCCAGGCCGCCGTGTCAAACTGCCTGAATGCTGTCGCGATTGCCGCCGGCCAGAACCACAGCCTGCTGCTGCGCGCCGACGGCACTATCTATGCAACAGGAGACAACAGCTACGGCCAGTGCTCTCCGCCCCCCAACCTTGGTCCGGCGATCGGGATTGCGGGTGGCGGCTTCCACAGCCTGGCGATCACCGGTGGACGCACGGTCGTGGGTTGGGGCGACAATTACTACGGGCAAACCAACGCTCCCGCCGGCCTGACCGACGTGACGGCGGTGGCAGCCGGGTTCTGGCATAGCCTCGCCTTGCGCGCAGATGGCACGGTAACATCCTGGGGCGACAACACTTTTGGGCAGACCAGCGTGCCGTCCGGGCTCGACAATGTGGTCGCGATTGCCGCCGGAGGCAACCACAGCCTGGCGCTGCGCGCAGATGGGACCGTTGTTGCCTGGGGCCAAAACTCGGACGCACAAGGGATTTTCGCCGGCCAGTCAACTGTGCCCTGGTCACTGAACCACGTAGTCGGCATCGCGGCCGGCGAATATCACAGCCTGGCAGTGAAACGCGATGGCAGCGTCATCGCGTGGGGCGACAACAGTTATGGCCAATGTAACGTGCCGACAAATGCCTTGCCCGCAGCCGCCGTCGCCGGCGGCGGCACTCATTCGCTGGCCCGGCTGGTGGACGGCACCGCGGTGGGCTGGGGAGGCGATTTCTTCGGCCAGAGCGGCTTCCCGAGCTATCTGACGAACGTCGTCGAGCTCGCGGCCGGCAATTCGCACAGTCTGATCTTGTTCGGGCTCAGGCCGCCACCGCAGTTGCAGGCGTGCAACTGGACCCCCAACCGGTTCTCCGTCCAGGTGCCCACCTTCTCCGACCGGCTCTATTCTTTTGAGTACACCACCAGTCTGTCGTCCACAAATTGGCTGCCGCTGCCGCTCATTCGCGGCCTCGGCGAGCTGCAGCCTCTCACAGATCCCGGCGCCTCCGGCCCGCGACGTTTTTACCGTGTCCGTCAGTGGTAGCGGCGCACGCTTAAAGTCCCAGCTTTTTCAGCGCCTTCTCCGCCTGGCCTGGTTCATAACCATGCCAGGCCTCGACCACTTTGCCGTCACGGCCGATGGGCTGCCTCTCACCGGTAGATCACGATCAGGAACCCCACCGCCTCCGTTTTGCCCGCATTCACCAGCGCATGCGGAATATCCGCGCGGTAGCTGCCGGAATCCCCCGCGTTCAGCTCTTCGGTGTCGCCGCCCGACTCGATCCGCAAATGCCCCTTCTGCAACGTGAAAAATTCGCGCGTGCCCTCGAAATGCGGCGAGCTCCGCAACGCCCCGCCCGGCTGCAGCCGCACCTCGTAAAACTCAACGTCCTTTTCCAGGTTCAGCGGTGACAGCGTCCGGATCCGGCAGTCCTTGTCCGAGCGGTAATGGTAGGTGTGGTCGTCGGCGCGGATCACAGTGATGGAGCTCGCCGCGCCGGGCAATTCGATCAGTTCCGCCAAACTGAGGCCGAACGCCCGCGCGATCCGCAGTGTCACCGCCAGCGTCGGGTTCGCTTGCTCGCGCTCGATCTGGCTCAACATCGACCGGCTCACGCCGCTCGCCTTCGCCAGGTCCTCGAGCGACCAGTTGCGCGCGCCGCGCAGGTGTTTGACGCGGGTGCCCAGGTGGCGGCTGACGGCGTCGGCCGGCTCGCCCGGCCGGGAGGGTTCAGGCGGTCTCATCGGTCGTCCATTTTAATGGAAAAACTTCTTGCATATCGGAAAATGCTTGTTTAATATACAGGAATCAGTTCCATTAAACTAGATTTATTTTTATGCAAGCGCTGGTGAAAAAAGAACGAAAACCCGGACTCTGGCTCGAGGACGTGCCCCGGCCCGAAGTGGGAATCAACGACGTCCTCATTCGCGTGGACCGCGCCGGTATCTGCGGCACCGACCTGCACATCTACAACTGGGACGACTGGGCGCAACGGACCATCCCGACCCCGATGGTGGTGGGCCACGAGTTTGTCGGCGAAGTCGCCGAGGTCGGATCGAACGTGAAGGACTTCTTTCCGGGCGAGGTCGTCAGCGCGGAAGGGCACGTGGTTTGCGGCCGGTGCCGAAATTGCCTCGCCGGCCGGCGGCACCTGTGCAAGGACACCCTCGGCATCGGCGTCAACCGTCCGGGTGCGTTTGCCGAATTCATTTCGGTGCCGATGACCAACGTGTGGCACCACCAGCCCGGCATCGACCGGGATGTAGCGTCGATCTTCGACCCGTTCGGCAACGCGGTGCACACGGCGCTCTCCTTTCCCGTGCTGGGCGAGGATGTGCTGATCACCGGCGCCGGCCCTATCGGCATCCTGGCGACTGCCGTCGCCCGGCACGCCGGCGCCCGATTTGTCGTGGTGACCGACGTCAACGACTACCGCCTGGACCTCGCGCGGCAAATGGGCGCCACGGTCGCGCTGAACATCCGGAACGGCCGCACCTTGAAAGACGTCGAGGACCAGCTCGGCATGAAAGAGGGCTTCGACGTCGGCCTCGAAATGTCCGGCAATCCGGAAGGCCTCAAGAGCATGGTCGACCACATGTGCCACGGAGGCAAAATCGCCATGTTGGGAATACCCCCGGGGCCCGTGGTGTTTGACTGGAACAAGGTCGTGTTCAATATGCTCACGATCAAAGGCATCTACGGGCGCGAAATGTACGAAACCTGGTACAAAATGAGCGTGATGCTCGAAAGCGGCCTGAATATCAAACCCGCCATCACCCATCGGTTCCAATTCGCCGAATTCGAAAAAGGATTCGAGGTGATGAAGACAGGAAAGTCCGGCAAAGTGATTTTGAACTGGCGGTGAGAGGCTGGAGGAACGTTATAGCGTTAAAACGTTAAAGCGTTGAAGCGTTGAAGCGTAACCGCGAACGAACGCGGTGGCCTTGAAAAGGCCTCTGGCCGCGTAAGAATCGTTATGAACGAAGCATGTAGCAGTCACCTGGAACAGCAGTTGGCGGCCATACGCGCCGCCGGAACCTATAAGACCGAGCGCGTGATTATCACGCCCCAGGGGACGACCATCCGCGTCGCCGACGGCAAGCCCGTGTTGAATCTCTGCGCGAACAACTACCTCGGCCTGGCGCAGCATCCCGCCGTCGCCCAGGCCGCCAAAGAGGCCATCGACCAATGGGGCTATGGCCTCGCGAGCGTCCGTTTCATCTGCGGGACGCAGGGCGTGCACAAGCAACTCGAAGCCAAACTCACCGAATTCCTCGGCACCGAGGATACCATTCTTTACTCGTCCTGTTTCGACGCCAACGGCGGGCTCTTCGAGACGCTCCTTGCCGAGCAAGACGCGATCATTTCCGATGAACTCAACCACGCCAGCATCATCGACGGCATCCGGCTCTGCAAAGCGCAGCGCTACCGCTACCGCAACAATGACATGGCGGACCTCGAAGCCAAACTGAAGGAAGCCGCCGGCGCCCGGTTCCGGCTGATTGCAACTGACGGAGTGTTCTCGATGGACGGTTACATCGCGAACCTGCGCGGCATTTGCGATCTGGCAGACAAATACCAGGCGCTGGTGATGGTGGACGACTCGCACGCGGTCGGTTTTATGGGCCGAAAGGGACGCGGGACCCCCGAATTGAACGACGTCATGGGCCGCGTCGATATTCTGACCGGCACGCTCGGCAAGGCTCTCGGCGGCGCTAGTGGCGGCTACACCAGCGGTCGCAAAAAGATAGTCGAACTCTTGCGCCAGCGCTCCCGCCCCTACCTGTTTTCCAACACGTTGGCCCCTTCAATCGCCGGCGCCACTCTCAAGGTGCTCGAGCTGCTCACCGCTTCCACCGAACTCCGTGACCGACTCGAGGCCAACACACGGTTCTTCCGGGAAGCGATGGCGAAAACCGGCTTCAGCATCCTCCCGGGAACCCACCCGATCGTTCCAATTATGCTGGGCGACGCGGCGCTGGCCGCCCGGTTTGCCGATGCCATGCTGCAGAAAGGGGTCTATGTCATCGGCTTTTCCTACCCCGTCGTTCCCCAAGGCAAAGCTCGTATCCGCACCCAGATTTCTGCGGCGCATAGCCGAGAGGAACTTGTGTTCGCCGTGGAGAAGTTTGCGGAAGCGAAGCAGGAGTTGCCCAGGTAGGGTGCGCACTGCCACCTGAAATATCCGGGTGAGGCGCAAACCCGGTCCCCCACGGTTGGATTCGTCCGCTGAGCCGGACCGGTCTGAGAGGCGGTTCGGATTTACCCTGACTCAAAGGCGGTTTTCCCCTATCTTTTCCCCATGCGCATCACAGGCGGGAAAGCGGCTCGCCGGATTCTGAAAGTCCCCAAAGGCCTCTGCGTCCGGCCGACGCCGGACTTGGTGAAACAGGCCGTGTTCAACAGCCTGGGGGATCGTGTCGCCGGCGCGCGAGTGCTGGAGTTGTTCGCGGGCACCGGGGCCTTGAGCCTGGAGTGCCTCAGCCGGGGCGCGTTTTCGACCGCCTGCGTGGAAAAATCAGCCCGCCATGCCGCCGTGCTCCGCGAAAATTTCATCAGGGCCGGCTTTTCGCCTGAAGTCCTGCAGTTACGTGTCCAGGATGTTTTCACGGCGGTCGGACAGCTCGCGGAATCAGGCTCGCGGTTCGAGTTGGTTCTGGCCGACCCGCCCTACGGCGAGAAGAACGTTGGTTACCGTTCGACCTCTTTCGCGCAAAGGTTGCTGGATGACACACGTCTCCCCGGACTGCTCGCACCCGGCGGCCTGTTCGTACTCGGCCACACCAAGCGCGACACGCTCGCCTTTCCCGCCTGGTGGCGCGAGGAGAAAGTCCTCAAACACGGCGACAGCCTCATGCGTTTCTTCACCGCAGCACCTTGAGGGAGCCGTCGGGGGCGACCTGCACTTCCCGTGCGGGCTGCGTCAGGGAGCTTCTGGTTGTCTTGCCTTCCGGCCAACGCACCTGGATCGCCGTCGGCGCTCCGGACAGTGCCAGGACTTCGGTCGAGCTGTTCTGGGACCAGAAGCCGCTGCCGGCTTGCACCTCGCGGGCCGGGCCCAGGCGTTCGCCATAGCCCAGCCGCAGCACGGCGCCAATCCCATCCGGATTTCCAGCAGGACCAGCCAACCGGACTCGCAGACCGGGTTTGCCGGTCGCGTTGTGGAAAAGCCGGGTCTGATCACTATTTTGGGTTACCACCGCGTCCACCCGCCCGTCGCCGTCGTAGTCCGCGAGCGCGCATCCACGCTGCTCGCCATAGACCTTAATTCCGCTGGCCTGGCCGGACATCGCGCTGAAGTTGCCTTGCCCATCTCCCTTCAAGACCAGCCCGCGCCCCGAGTCCAGGCGCCCGTCTTCGATGCGCACCGCGAAGAAATTCTGACTCAACAACAAGTCCTCCTTGCCGTCGCCGTCCAGGTCGCCCACCGCGATTCCCTCGACGGGCGACCACTGCGCTTCCGGCGGCAGCAGCCGCGGCTCAAACTGCCCGCCGCGGTTCAGCAGCACCAGCGAGCCCAGAAAGTCCGACTCGAGCACGCGGGCTTTGCCGGCGCGGTCGCCCAGGATTTGGGCGAGCGTCGCTTCGGCGTAGGCCTTATGCGTCGGGAACCGCGCCCGTATCCAGGGCAAATCGGTTTCGTTCAGCAGCATGTCACGGGTGGGCACGACTGCGTTCAACTGCGCGTCGCGGCAGGCCTCGAGCATGTGGACCTCGCCGTCTTCATTGAAATCGCCGTAATAGAGGAACCACGGCCCCGGCGCGGTGATTTGGTAAGTGCTGTTGAGTCCCCAGCTCCCCAGGACGATGTCCATCTGTCCGTCGCCGTCGAAATCGCCGGTTACCACACAGGTCCAGAGGCCGTGCAGTTGGCTCAGGTTCGAGACGCCGGCCGGGAACGTTGGACCTTTCTTGGACGTTACGAGAGGCAACTCCCAGTTGCGGAACCGCCCATGGTCATTGCGCAATACGCGCACCCCGCCCCATTCACACGCCAACACCAAATCGGGATACCCGTCTCCATCCAGGTCGGTGAAAACAGCCCCGGTTACCAGCCCAACCTTGGCGAGCAGCGCGTTGGCCTGCTCGTCCGGCACAAGCTGCCCTTCTTTGTTCAAATAAAGACGGGAGTCAACCGGTTCGGGATAACGGCCGGCCTGTAGCCGGCCGCCGGCGAACACATCCAGGCTGCCGTCGCCGTCCACGTCCGCCAGCAGCACCGGGCCGGTGCTGGCGCCCGCGGGCGGCAAGGAGGGCGCCGAGTCAGCTTTCGTTCCGGAGCAGTCGATGCGCAGCGCGATCGGCAAATTGGTCTGTTCCGTTTCGTAGTGTGCCAGGCCGGCGAGCAGCGTACGCGTGCCGGCTTTGAGCACGCCGCCGACAATCCCCGCCGAATCGTCCGGTAACGCATTGGTCCAGGGCCCATCCTGCCGCCGCCATCGGCCCGCACCTTCGTTGAGGAACACTCCCAAACCGGCGCCGCGGCCGGCGCCGATGATCAAATCTTCGCGGCCGTCGCCATTCAGGTCGAACCAGGCGATGCCGGGTCCGAGCTGACTCAAACGCCGGGGAAGCAGTTTCTGGCGGTTGAAGTCATCATAAGGCGGATCGACGTGACGATGTCCCAGTGAGGCAGTGGCATCTTCGAAAAGAGGAACAGGCGTTGGCGCGGGGGTTGGTGGACCCGGCGGCCCGGCCGCAGCTTCGTCAATTTCATACAGGCAGTTGGCTTTGACAATTTTCACCACGCTGCGTTTGCCGGTTCGCCAGGTGACTTCAAGAGTCATGCGGTCATCACCGTCTCCGGCGGCGAATGTTCGCAGCGGTGCGTCGCCGGCGACAAAGCGGCTGCCGCAAGTCATCTCCTGGGACTGGGCGGCTACAGCGCCGCCCAGCAGCGTAAGTCGGGCGCCGATGCCGAAAGTGTTCGGCGGCGTTCCCTTCAGCCGCACGGCGACCCGCGGCGCCGGGCAGTTGTTGCGGTAAATCAATGCCGGCGCGCGCAAACAATTGACGACCACATCCAGATCGCCGTCGTTGTCCAAATCCGCCAGCGCGATGCTGTGCGAAACCTGCACCGAGTCGAACCCCCAGGCTTTTCCGGTTTCTTCGAACTTGAAGCCGCCCAGGTTGTGAAACGCGTAATTGGGAGTCAGCAGGCGGGGATAAAGCGAGATGATCTTCTTGCCGTCGTTCTTTTCGGCCGGGCTGAGCCGCTTCAAGCCCTCCATACCATCCAGGTCCTGCGTGTCATAGTAGTGCCCTGTTCCCACAAGGATGTCAGGCCGGCCATCGAGATCGACATCCAGGAACACCGTGCTCCACGACCAGTCAGAGCTGGCAACTCCCGCGTAATTCGCGATATCGGCGTAGGTGCCGTCACCGCGGTTCAGGAAGAGGAAGTTTCGCCTGATCTGTGGCCGGTCCCAGGCCCGCTCACGCGTCCAGGCAATAATCGGGCTCTCTGGCTTCAGTTGCCTCATCCGCAGATCATGAAAGCGGCTGATCATGTCGGTGACAAAAAAATCATCCCGGCCGTCGCCGTCGACGTCCGCAAAATCCGCGGACATTGAAAAATGAGGTGTGCTGCGGATCGCTTCCCGCGCGATCGCACGAAAGCCGCCTTTGCCGTCACCCAGCCAGAACCGGTCCGGGTCCTGAAAATCGTCGCAGACATAGATGTCCGGGTTTCCGTCCTGGTTGATATCCCGGATCACCACCGTGAAGGCCAGGTCCCATGGCACCTCGGCCAGCGGCGCTCCGGACTCATCCCGGAACGTGCCGTCAGTCCAGGATTGTTTTGTGAACCTCCCCTTGCCGTCGTTAAGATAAAAAGCGCCGGGCTCGCCATACTCGACCAATCGCCCGTCGATGATCTTCAGCCGGTTTCGGTTCCGGCCGATGATCTGTTCTTTCCCGCCAACCATCCGCGTGGCGACCTTCATGCCGCTGCGAACGGTATTCTCCCCGTAATTGGCGACGTACAGATCAAGCGAGCCATCGCCGTTCATATCCCCCAGGGCCATTGACATGCTCCCGGTTGTGTCCACGAGTGCTTCCGCCTGTGCGTCGCGAAAGTGGCCTTTGCCGTCGTTGAGAAACAGTTTCGCTCCCTTGCCCGAGTAGGTAACCAGCAGGTCCAGGTGACCGTCACCATTGACATCCGCAAACACCGCGCCTCGAGCCAGCATGTTCGTGTTCGCCAGCCCGGCCGCTTCGGTCACGTCCTGGAATTTCCAATTGCCCAGGTTGCGGTACAGTCGGCTGCTGCCAGTCAAACTGCAGAGGAAAATGTCGCACCAGCCGTCGCCGTCAGAATCTCCCAGCGCCAGTCCTGATCCGTTCAAAAGATTATTATTGGCCGCTTCTGCCTCAAAGGCGAGTTCATTGGTGAAGGCCACGCCGGTCACGGCGCTCTCCATCAGGGTGAAGCCCGGTTTGCCGCCGCTCGGCACCTTCAACGGCCAGCATTTTACGCCCGGAGCAATCTCCTCCGCCGCCAACCGCGCCCCGGTAAGCGCCAGCAGGCAAGCGAAGGCGACATTCGCGATTTTCATTCCTGCAGAATTCTGGCGAATCCCGCCAACCGGCGCAACGATTACAGGCAACGCTCATCAACGCCTGGCCGTCTGTTGGAGGTACACTTTGTCCTCCACTATGTTCTTCACTTTGTCCCTTCTTGTTCCGGGCAATGCGCTCAAAGAACCAATGGAAACCGAGGACAGAGTGATGGACAAAGTAAAAGACAAAGTGGAGGGTGCCGAATGAGAATAGCCGGCTTTCTCGTATCGGCTCAGTCTTGGGTCGGAGCGCCGAGTTGCACTCGGCTTACACGCGGCCATCGGCGCGCTTAAGCCGATTAGAAATCGGCGCTCCGACCCAAGACTAAGCGGATACGCTTTCTCCTGGGTAGCCCTTGACACCTGTCGGAAATCGGGTGCACCATGTGGTAGAACCTGCATTAAGACGGGCTCAGGTGCTATTTATGAAAGTTCCAGGCTCAAGACCTGTGACCCCCGGGTTGGGGCACGCCTCCCGACAGTGCGCATTCACTCTGATCGAGTTGCTTGTCGTCATAGCCATTATCGCCATTCTCGCGTCCATGCTTTTGCCGGCGCTGGCCAGGGCCAAGCGCAAAGCGGATCGAGTCGCCTGCACGAACAACCTGAGGCAGGTGGGGCTGTTCATGCAGTATTACACGGACGATAACCTCGACACCTTTCCGGCTCATCGAAACCAGGGGGAAGGGGATAACGCCACTACCGCGGTTACCAACTGGTGGGGCACGTGCGTCATTGGGTATGCCAGGAACATGACCAATCTCTTCCGCTGCCCTGCCATCAAGGCACGCCAGATGGAGAACGGGGCGACCTGGGACTGGAAGTTCGATTGCCATCTCGTCGGTTACGGGTTCAACGCGTTTTTCCTCGGCTTTCACCCCTACACGTCCGGGAGTGTGTCTTGTGGCGGGATCAACTTCGTGACCCAGCCAACGTTCAAACGGTCCGCGGTGAAGGCCCCTGCCGATTGCTTTATGATCGGCGACAGCCAGCCCTATGCGGGGGTGAACAGTTACTGGAGTTCGAGTTGTTGGTGGCCAAACGCTTGCATGGACGAGAAAGCCAGCGTCAGCAAGTGCTTTGAGGGTGTGGAGATGGAGCGCCATGGCAAGATCGGAGTTGCCGTGTTCGTTGACGGCCATGCCGAAGCGCGGAGAAGCGCAAAGATCAACCCGCCTGTGGATCCCGGCTCCGGCGACGCACGAGGCCTGATCAATTCCCGCTACTGGGACCCGTTGAAACGCGGCGGCGACCGCTGAGGAACTCCTGCGCGGGGCGTGCCGCGACTTTCGGGCTTATACGCCTGGACGCACGCCTTGGAACCAAGAACTTCCTACAAACCAAGTACCACCTCTCCCCTATCCCCTCTCCCCCAGAGGCGGAGAGAGGGACACAACACGTCCGTCAGTTGTTACAGTGCGCCACTGGATTTCTCCCTCTCATTAACACCCCGCTGAAGCAGGGTGTTAATGAGAAGGGGAGCAGCCAGCGGAAAGAACTAAGAAGCGCACTTCCCGATGCCTGAATTCCGACTTCGGTTGTCAAGACCGGCCGGTTGCAGCACAATGTGGCGTTGAAGATGCGTCCCGAGATCCACGAACAAAGCGTCACCGAGGCGTCTTTTCCGTCCTACATTCCCCCGCAAGTCCGCATGCGCGAGCTGACCGTCCGGGCGGTGGTGGCAGGGACCGTGCTGGGGGTGATCTTTGGGGCCTCGTCGCTCTACCTGGTTCTGAAAGTGGGCCTGACTGTCAGCGCGTCGATCCCGGTGGCGGTCATCTCCGTGACGCTGTTTCGGCTGTGGTCGAAAATGGGGGGGAAAGACGCCACGATCCTCGAGAACAACATCGTGCAAACGGCCGGCTCGGCCGGCGAGTCGATCGCGTTCGGGATCGGGGTGACCATGCCGGCGATCATGATCCTGGGGTTCGACCTCGAGATTACCCGGGTGATGCTGGTCGGGCTACTGGGCGGGTTGCTGGGCATCCTGATGATGATCCCGTTGCGGCGAGCTTTGATCGTGGCCCAGCACGGGCGCCTGAAATATCCGGAGGGAACGGCCTGCGCCGAGGTGCTCAAGGCCGGTGCCTGTGAGGAATCACGAACGGCGGCTGGCGAGCTTGAAGCCATTTCGCTACGGACCTCATCACCGAAAGGAGAAAGCGCCTCCTCTGTCCAACCCCCGCCGGCATCCGCCGGATTGGTCAGGGAGACCATCTCGCCCAGCGAAAGCTCAGGCATTGAAGCTGTGGACAGGCTGGATGTGACTCCCTCTCCTCCCCTGGAGGAGAGGGCCGGGGAGAGGAGGCCTTTTCACCATTCCGGCACGAACGTTACAAAGAGAGCGGCCGGTTCGGCAGCTTCCGGCGTCCGAGCCGGCACCATTTTTGCCGGGTTTGGGCTGGGCGTGGCCTATAAATCGCTGATGTCCGCTTTCAAGCTGTGGAAGGATGTCCCGGAGAAAATTTTCGGCCCGCCTCTGAAAGGCGGATCGATTTCGGCTGAGATCTCGCCCGAGTTGCTGGGGGTGGGCTACATCATTGGGCCGAAAGTCAGCGCGACGATGATGGCGGGGGGCGTGCTGGCCGCGTTGTTGTTGACGCCGCTGATTGTGTTCTTCGGCGAACACCTGACCACCGCCGTTCCACCGGGCACGAAACCGATTTCCGAGATGAGCCCCAACGACATCCGGGGCGCTTATATCCTCTACATCGGGGCTGGCGCGGTCGCCGCGGGCGGAATCATCAGCCTCGTTCGTTCCTTGCCTTTAATTCTGCACGGCATGCGTGCCGGCTTTGCGGACTTCACTGCGAGCGCGGCGGCGCGAATTTCGAAGGTCCGAACGGAACACGATCTGTCGATGAACTTCGTCGCCGGCGGCGTGATTGCGTTGGTCCTGGCGATCCTGGCCGCTCCCGGGCTGCACATGAACATTCTTGGCGCGGTGCTGATCGTGGTCTTCGGTTTTCTGTTTGTCACGGTGTCGTCGCGGCTGACCGGCGAGATCGGCTCCTCCTCGAACCCGATTTCAGGCATGACGGTGGCGACTCTTTTGCTCACGTGCCTGGCGTTTCTGTTGGTCGGGTGGACCGGCGGCACGTATTACGTGACGGCGCTTTCGGTGGGCGGGATAGTATGTGTTGCCGCCTCGAATGGCGGTTCGACCTCACAGGATCTGAAGACCGGGTTCCTCGTCGGCGCGACGCCGCGGCACCAGCAGATCTCGATTTTGATCGGCACTGCGGCCAGCGCACTGTTGCTGGGGCCCGTGTTGCTGGGTCTGAATAACGCCGCGACGGTCTATGTGCCGGCGGCGCAGGTCGCGCCCGGCCTGCACGCGCCCCCGGGGACAGCGTTTGGCCGCGCGGAAAAGCTCAGCGGTCCCCAGTCCAACTCTGACACCAACACTTACCGGGTCTGGCAGAAGACCGACGCTGTCAACGGCCCGCCCGGCCGGTACCTGGTCAACGAGGCCGGCCAGGCGGTTTGGCTGATGGACCCGGGCATCAACGGCGCTTTCAAAACGCGGCCCGACGGAACCGAGGTGCGCAAGTTCGACGCGCCGAAGGCGACGCTGATGAGTTACATCATCAAGGGCATGCTCGACCGCAAGCTGCCGTGGGGATTGGTGCTGTTTGGCGTGATGATTGCCATCGTGCTGGAGCTTTGCCAGGTCTCATCCCTGGCGTTCGCAGTCGGAGTCTATCTGCCGATTTCGTCTTCCGCGCCGATCTTCGTCGGCGGCCTGGTGCGGTGGATTGTGGACCACTGGCAGCGACGGGAACTGCGCGAGCACCGCCTGAGCGAAGCGGAATTGGCCGCCGAGAGCGACAAAAGTCCGGGTGTGTTGCTGGCCAGCGGTTACATCGCCGGCGGGGCGATTGCAGGGATCGTCATTGCCTTTATGGCTGGCCCGCTGGGGAACCTCGACGAGGCGTTGACCCGGTGGGCCGGCAGCAAGAACCCGTTCTTCGCTGGCCCCAACGCGGACTGGTTGGCGCTGCTGCCTTTTGTGGTGTTAACCGCGTTGCTGTACCTCACCGCAAGGAGTGCCCGATCCTCGCGAATTCGTCCCCGAGGCGCGTCGCTTCCGTAGGACCGGCATCCTGCCGGTCTTTGATTCCCTTTGCCGCTACCTTAGTCGAGGGCTTTGTCTAGAGGAGGTCATCTCAGGTCCGTGATCGAGGTTCCCGTCAAGCCTGTGTTTTCGCATTGAGGCCGACATCGGCGGCATGGAGTGCTCGCGAAGCAAGTGCCACCTCTCCCCTATCCCCTCTCCCCCAGAGGCGGAGAGGGGCACAAGACGCGTCGCCGGCTGCCTCTTCCGCGGTCAATGCGGGGTTCTGCGGAAACGGTTAGGGAGAGAACTCGTGGGATGTGCTGAGTCGATCCCCCTCTCCTCCTTTGGAGGAGAGGGCTGGGGAGCGGAGGCCCTGTGATTCTCCCTCAGGCAGGCTCACGGGAGGAAACCCTTGCGCGTTTCGCAGCCAGGCTCGTGAAGAGTTTTCGGTAGAGACTGCCGGGTCAGGGCTGAGCGGCCGTCGGGGGGGCGTCCTCGATTTTTGCGTTCTTCTGCAAAAAGTCGATTACCTTCTCGTTCATGACCTGGTCGTAGATCTCGATGAGCCCGTTGCGCTTCTGAAGGTCCTTCAGGAACTTGTCCGCTGGGATCTGGTACATCTGGGCCAGGTGGCCGATGCGCTGCGCGATTTCCTCCTGGGAAACCTTGATGTCCTCTTTTTCGGCAATCTTCTGAAACAGGAAGGCGACTTTGACTCGTTCCTTGGCGTTTTGGGTCGCGGCGCTGTAGATCTGTTCCTTCTGCTGTTCCATTACCTGGCGCGAGACGCCGCGCTTGGCATTTTCCTGCACCAGGTCGTAAACGACGTTGCGGGTTTCCCTGGCGACCGATGTTTCCGGCAACTCGAAGTTGACCCGGTTGAGCAAGGACCGGATCAACTGGTTTCGGATGGTCCGGTTCTGGGCGTAGGTCAGCTCGTTTTCCAGGTCCTTGCGCACGCCGGCTTGCAGCTTCTCCAGGTTCTCGGCGCCGTAATTCTTCGCCAGAGCTTCGTCGAGCGGAGGTAGCACCTTTTCTTTTACTTCAATCACTTCCACTTCGTAAACCGCGCGTTTGGCGGCGAGCGGAGGCGTGGGGAAGTCAGCCGGAAAATCGATGTTCACGGTGCGCTTCTCGCCGGCCTTGGAACCCATCAACTGTTCGCCGAAGCCGGGCAGGAAGGTATTGGCGCCCACTTCAATCCAGAAACCCTTTTGTTCGGCCAGGCTTTTGGCGGCGGGCGCGAACTCGGTGATCGCTTTGCCCTCGCACGTCCCCGTGTAATTCACGACGGCGATGTCCCCAGTCTGCACCGGCCGATCCACCCTGGCAAACGACGCCTTGGACTGGCGCAACGTATCCAGCGCGCGCGTGACGTCCTCCTCCGTCACACTCCGCGCTTCGCGTTGAACGGGAATTCCCTTGTATTCCGGCAGCTCAAACTCCGGCGCCGTTTCGATCGTCGCGGCAAACAGCAGCGGCTTTCCCCGGCCGAATTGGATCTCCTCGACGTCCGGGTAACCAAGCACGTCCAGCTTCTGCTCCTCGACGGCGTTCTTATAGGCCTCGGAAATCAATTTGCGCTTCGCCTCCGTTTCGATGTCCTTGCTGTATTTCCGCACGATCATCTCGAGCGGCGCTTTGCCCGGCCGGAAGCCCGGCAGGTTGGCTTCCTTCCGGAAATCCCTCGTCACCGAATCAAGAGCCTCATCCACCTTCTGCGCCTCGACTTCCACCCGCACCAGCTTTTTGCACGGGGCGAGATTTTCTATGGTTACATTCACAAACTGACCTTTCCGTTAACTCGCTGACCAAGTCCAAAGGCGGGCCGATTTCCCCGCTGAGCGAGTCGGAAACGGTAGGCAACCCTGCCGCCCCCGTCAAGTTCGGTCGCGCGGTCGTAGTATCGCCTCAGGCTTGAGTCGGAGCGCCGAGTTGTACTCGGCTTACAGGAGGCCGTCGGTTCGCTTAAGCCGATTAGCAATCGGCGCTCCGACCCAAGCCTGAGGCGGGTATCGGTCGCACACCGGGCATTTCACCGACCCGTTGGGGGCGGCGGACTCCACAATCGGAACCCGCCGTCGTTGTTTTGCGTCAGCAACACAATTCGCCCTTCGACTTGCTGATCGCCGACCAGCGCAGTCTTTCCGGCCGGGTTCGCGACAACGATGATAGTGCCCGACGAGGTTTTGACGCGCACCGCGGCCACGCTGCCCGGTTGGGGGCGGCTGCCGTCAGGCAATCTCACTTCTTCGGATTGCAGGTCGAGCGGTCCGCCGCCGGGTCCAAAGGAGATGCCCCACAAATAGGCGGTCGCCGGGCACTGACGCCGGGCGATGATGAGCGGGACCCGGTCTTCGGTATGCTGGCCCACGCCGGTGCCCGTGATGAAGCTGGTCGGCTCACCGCCAGCCAAAGCCCATCGTACCTGCGCGCTCTCTCCCAGGTCGAAAGTGAGCTGAAGCGCGGACGATGAAGTTCTTTCTTTGCTGTCGCGGAGATAAGAATAGCCGGGCTTGTTCGGTGTTTCGAACGCAGCTATTCCGGGCAGCGCAGGGAGAAGGCCTCGGTTGTGATAAGCCAGGTCGTAGACGTGCCGCGCTTCGGACCGGACCTGGTCGAGAAACACCACCAGGTTGGTCCCGATGAGCGCGACCGTGCGGTGAAACTCAACCCCGTCGTAGATCGGGCCGGCTTCGGCCATGACCGCGCTGAAGTTATTGGTCGCGATGAACGCTTCGCACCTGCCCTCCGCGGGTTTTTGGGACTTTTCGTCCACCGTCAGCGTGTTGTGCGCGAGCGTGGTGCGAAACCAGCCCCCCTGAATGGGCACGCCGTAATTGGCGGTCCCGGGGTCGGGAGCGATGACCTGGCCCAAGCCGTACAGCACGAAATTGAGCTTGTCCGGGTGCCCATGGCCGCCCCCGTGGGGACCGTATTTCAGGCAAAGCCAGGCTGCCTTGCTGCCAGCGCCGCTGGCGAGGATTGCATTGCCCGATGCGGTGAAATTATGGCTCGCAGGCTGGAACGATGGCACGGAACCACCTTCCGGCGCACCGTGTAGTAAGGCCGCTTCGGTCTTGCTGCGAGCGCGAGCCGTCAGCAACCGGTATCGGGGGTCATGGTAACGGGCCAGGGCCGTCTCATACAGGCCCGCGCTGCCCGCAAGATCGACCGGGTGCGAATCATTGAACGCCGGCAAAGTCAGGTCGGGCATCGCCATCGCCAACGGCGCATCAAACATCCGTTTCAATTCGGGGCCATAGAGATTGACGCCGCTGTGAAACGCCCCTTCCGTCAGATGCAACACCGCGCTCAAGGTGTAAAAGTGGTATCCCCAGGCGCCTTCGAACCACGGTCCGTCGGCGGTGACCCCCTTGGCCATTTGGCTGTAATAGCCGGCCGGCCCGTCGAGAGACTCCGCCACGAGGTCCATGTCGCCCAGCAGCAAGCCGGTGAGGCCGACAGCGGAGTTCTTCCAGCACTGAATGTTGTGGATGCCCAGCTTGTGCTGGCGGATGACGCCGGTTGCGGGAGTGAGCAAGCCTTCTTTAACTTTCCGCTGTTCCTCCCCGCTGAGCGTGTCCCAGATGCAGTCCGCGCCTTCGACGACCGTGATGAGCCAGGTGGATTCGTCCAGCGTTTGCGGGCCAACTTTGCCGCCGCCGACCTTCGGCTGGCCACGGATGTCATGCAGCGGGTAGCTCTCGTATTTCGCCGCGTAAGCCAAAAGGATCTCTTTGGCCCGGGCGGCATAACGCGCATCGCCGGTTAGTTGGTAAGCCAGGCCCAAGGTGCGGATGGCGCCCGCCAGCCGGTTGTGTTCGCTGCTGATCACCACATCGTCATAGGGATACCCCGTGAACACTTGCTGGTCCACCGGGCAAACATGACGGGTTGGACCTTCCGTGCGGAGCCTGGCGCCGTGCATGGGGCAGGAATACCAGTGATACCATTGGCCACCCCGGTCCGGGAGTTTCACTTCACGCTCCAGCCAGTCACCGGCCTGGCTCTTCACCGATGCAAAATAGGTTTTGAACTGCCCCGCGGCGCGCTGTTTGATGGCCGGCAGATCCTGCTGGCTGAACAGCAGCCGCGGGTGCGGGGGAAGAGCCTTCGGCAGATCCGCCGCCTGGCCGGATTGTTGAACCACCCCGGCGAGGCAAATGCCAATCCAAAACCGCAACCGCGACGAATTCATGCTTTGATTTACCTTGGTCCGATTGCTTCTGTAAAGAATGCTGATCAGCCGTTGTTTTTGGAATGCCGAAGCGCCCCGTTGGTGAACATTGCTGTGGACTAAAGTCCGCGCGCCAGCCATTAGGTTGCTTGCGTTCCGTGCGCGAGTCGCCATGCTGGGGATCGGACACAGAACCGCATGGACCACCAACCCGACAACCTGGGCAGCGCGCCTGCCGCCGTTTCCAACAGGGCTGGTGATCTGGACCCGTCCCAGCAGCGGGCGCTCATTTCGAAGATCACCTGGCGGCTCATGCCGCTGTTGTTTCTTTGTTACATCATCGCGTATGTCGATCGCATCAACGTGGGCTTCGCCAAGCTGCAGTTGCAGGAGGCCCTGGGGGCGGATGCCGCGGTCTGGAGCAGCGTTTACGGGTTTGGGGCGGGTCTGTTCTTTATCGGCTACTTTCTCTTCGAGGTGCCCAGCAATCTCGTGCTGCAGCGCGTTGGCGCCCGGCTCTGGATTGCCCGGATCATGATCGTCTGGGGGCTTGTTTCCACCGCGATGATGTTCATGAAAAGCGTCACCGTGTTTTACGTCATGCGGTTCATCCTGGGCGCGGCGGAGGCGGGCTTTTTCCCGGGAGTTATTTTGTTCCTCACGTACTGGTTTCCAGCGAAGGAGCGGGCGCAAACGGTGGCGCTGTTCGCCACGGCCGCGGTCATCGCAGGGATTATTGGTTCGCCGGTTTCGGGGGCCATCCTGGCGCTTACCGGCAGAGCAGGCCTGGCGGGTTGGCAATGGCTTTTCCTCCTCGAAGGTCTCCCAGCGGTGCTCCTCGGCCTGATCGTCCTGGTCCGGCTGCCCGACCGTCCGCAACGTGCGCGCTGGTTGTCCGACACCGAAAAGACCTGGCTCCAGAATCGGCTGCAAGCAGAGGCCTCGGCGGCCGGGCTCGAGGTTCACCACCGGCTGGCGGATGCGTTCACCAGCGGGCGGGTCTGGCTTCTGGGCCTGATGTATTTTCTGCTCAACGTCGGCGGCTACGGCTACGAGCTGTGGCTGCCTTCCATCATCAAAGGGTTCTCGGGCACGAGCAACGCCGTCGTCGGTTTCATCAATGCGATCCCGTACGTCGCGGCGGCGGTGGTGATGCTGATCGTGGGTAGGCACTCCGACCGCACCGGTGAGCGTCGCCGGTATGTGGCTGTGGGAGCCGCCTGCTCCGCGGTCGGGTTCGCAGCCAGCAGTTACTTCGCCAATCCCTGCCTGGCGATGGCGGCGCTGACTTTGGCCTTCGTAGGTTTGAAAGCCACGCTGGGACCGTTCTGGGCGCTGTCGACGGCGTTTCTCAGCGGGACCGCCGCAGCCGGCGGGATCGCCCTGATCAATTCTGTCGGCAATCTCGGCGGCTTTGTAGGGCCAACGCTTGTGGGTATCATCAAAGATCAAACGGGCACGAACGTGGCCGCCCTGCTGCTGCTGGGCGGCTCGCTGCTGACGATGGGTTTGCTCGCGCTGACGATCAAAGCAAACCCGCGAAGTGCACGGGGTGAAACCGGCTCAGGGTAATTTACCTGCGAACAACCTGCGGCTGCGCGGAACAAACACGTGTCAGTACTGATGGTCGCCGCGAGCCAGCCCCCTGCCCTTTATTTCGCGTACAGAAACATTCGCTCGTAAATGCCGCTTGCCCCGAACACGTCGATGTTGTTCAAGACGCGGAAAGAGAGTTGGTTTTCCTGCCCTGGCCGGACCAGGGAGCTGACATCCAGCTCGAGGGTATGCGGACGCGACCACGACATCTGGTAAGGCCGGTGCCCGGCGTATTCGCCGTTCACCCACACCCAGACCTCGTTCACCACCGCCGGCGCGCAGAGATAAACCGATTTCCCCGCCGCCGACGCGGGCACGTCCACTTTCGCCCGGTACCATGCCACCCCTCGATAGGCATGGCCCTTCTCGTCCAACCAGCCCTGGTTTTCCCAACCGGCTGTCGTCCGCAGCGGTTGCCATTTTGAATCATCGAAATCGGCATCCTGCCAACGATCGTAGCGGCCGTCGTCAAACGGGTCTCGTTGAGCCCGCACCCGCTCGGGCAGCACCGCCACCAGGTTCCCTTCGCCGCCGCTGGTTTTCGCCGCGAGCGACCGCAGTCGTTTCGCCTCCCAGTCCGGCCCGTAAACCGCATATGGTTCGTAGCCCAGAAAAGGCGAAATCTCGTGCAAGCGCCGCTGGTTGGCCATGAGCCGATCAGCCAGGTTCGCTCCCGCGTTGAACCGGCACTCGCGCTTGGCGGTTTCCATCGCGACGTAATCGCGCAGGTGGTCGAACATCAACCGTTCGAGCGCCACACGCGCTTTTTCCGGTTCATCGCGCGCCAGGCGCTCCGCTCTTGTCAGCTCCGACTCGAGCTTCCTCATGAGCCGCGGCGTGTAAATGCTGTTCAACACCACGTCCTCGTGCCCGTGCGCGGTGGTTTTCTCGAACGCGTCCTCGAAGGCATCGTAATACGCTTTCATGGGGGCGGCGGCGCGGCCGAACCAGCGGGCGTAGAAATCGTCCAGCAACGCGTCCACATCGGCGCCGGTGTCCCATTCGAGCGCGGCGCGGACCAGGCGGCTGGGGATGCCGGTGAGCGACCAGTCGGCTTCGTCCTGGTCGTGGAAGCCGAGCAGGTTCCACTCCATCAGCAGCGGGATGTTGCGGCGAAGCCGATGCACCATCGGGGTCAGGGTGAACTTGCTGACGAGCATCGTGTAGCTGTAGTTGTAGATCCAGACCTTGTCGCAGAGGCGCCCCCATTGCCGCAGCATCTGGCCCTGGCGCCGCATCTGCCAGCAGTGCGGGTCGTCGTAGGCGTGGAGCGTGCAGGCGGAGGTGTTGGCGAACATGACCACCAGGTTGCCGCGGCGGTTGAACTCGCGCAGTTCGGGCGGGATGTCGCGGTTGGCGTAGCCGTTGGTGACGATCTTGTGCTGCGGGAATTCCTCGTTCACCTGTTCGAGGATGGCGTTGACGAAATAGAACCACTCGTTGCTGATCGAGGCCTCGGGCAGCGGGTCGCGATCGTTCGCGCCATATCCGTCGAACCCGTTGGCCAACCGCTGGCAGTTTGCGCAATAGCAGCGCGGCATGCCGTCGTCCGGCGCGAATGCCGAATACCGTTTCCCGGCCCGCGCGTCCGCTTTCACCCGCGCCACAAAATGCGAGATCATCCCGGTGCTGGTCATGCAGGCCATGTTCTCGTCGCGCGTGCCGTCCCGCCGCAGCGCGAACCATTCTGGATGCTCTTTGAAAGCTTCCTTCCCCGGCAGATAATCGCGGATCGAGGAATCGGAAGGCACCCCGAACCACTGGTGCATCCGCGGATTCATCTTGTGATGGATTTTCCACTCCATCGCTTCGTCGCCCATTTTGTCTTTGTAATGCTCCCAGTAATTGCGCATGCGGAAGGCCGGTTCCTGATGAATGTTCATCGCCGGCACCGCCAGGGTGCTGGATTTGGGGATCACCTCGCCGAATTCCCCCGGCATGAACCAGCGCACGCCCAGCCGGTGCAGCAGCTCGGCCACGGCATAGCGCGTGCCGAAATAAGGTGCGGCGTCGTTCCCCGCCAGCACCAAACGGTCGCCCCGGCAGAAGATCACAAATCCTTCCTCCCGCAGTTCAGCCGTCAGGCCTGACGGAATTTTCAGACCCTGCATCTCCCCAGTCAGCTTGCTGGGCCCAACCAGCACTAAAGGTCCCGCCGGTACCTGGCTGTCGCTCACGATCGCCAACTCCGCTCCGCTGATCCGGCGCACGTACTTCACGAGCTCGTCCGCCGCCGCCCGCGCGTTCTCCGAGGCCTGCTCCGCGATGACGATGGTCGCCGCCGCTTTCCCGTCTCGCACCAGCACAAACTCTCCGCCTGTCCGGCCTTCGGATTTCGGATTTCGGATCTCTTTCGGGTTTCGGATTTCGGCCTTCGGGTTTTCCTCTCCTTTCGCCGCCATCGCCCCGCCTGCAATCACCACCCCGCACACGGTTACTGAAATAAAGCTTCGTAAGTTCATTGCAGGATAATCGCTCGATAATAACGCTGCCCACC
>DATDCV010000080.1:0-7885 GCA_036524155.1 Verrucomicrobiia bacterium | reverse complement strand
CGGAACCTCGCGATTCCGCAGTTGCCTCGGTCTAGTGCTTTGCGTCATGCTGCCCCTCGCTATGAGAGGCAGCCTGACTGTGTTCCTGCACAGGGGACTTTCACCCCATCAGTTCACGCCCATGTCAGGCGCACACCAGCGCAGGCAGCGGACCCCGCGAGTCCGTCCTGTTTGCATTCTACGCCAGTGGCGCGGGGCCGCTGCTGCAGATCGTTGGACCACTACCACGCCATGAGCGACGAACAAGCACAGAAGATGCTCGAGTTACTCACAGAGATTCGCGACCTCACAAAGCAGCGCAACGAGTTGGCTTTACAGACGCGCGAAGGTATCCAGCAGCAGACGGAGGCCATATCGCGTCGGCAGGCCGACGCCATTGCTGAAGTCCAGGCACGCCGAAAAGACGAGCGTAGGAGACTTTACGTTACGGCGTTGTTGGTGCTTGTATGTTTGTTGATGTTTGCGGTGGGCATTATCGTCATTATGACACCACGATGAGCACCAAGTGGTCTAACCAGGCTGCGGCAGTGAACGCGCCGACGCCCAGCTCGTTGCACAGGTCGCCCCTGGGGCGGCGCGTCACTGCGCAGCGGCGTTAACCAGCCCATCGCTCCCCGCAGTTCGACCACCACGCCCCCTGGCCTTCGACACTCCTCCCGCTCCACGCCCGCCGGCAGCCATCGCGCCAGCCCCGCAAAGACAAAATTAGTGATGTGCTAATTGGATGCGGGCCTGTCACGCTGGCTGCTCGCCGTAGGTTAGTCCCCACGTCACTCAGCGAGCCAACGTCCTTCCGCTTCGCGACCACGAACGCACCACCTGATTCCAACCTCGTGGGCAATTCCAACCTCCCTCGCTTCGCGCCTCCGATACACCTTCCCCATCCGACGACCAGGAAAGGGGTCGGACCTGCACATTGTGATATTTAGGCGTGCTCTCCTCGCGGGGGGCAACTTAAGCCGCCTGCACGTCACGCAAATTGCGGGTGCAATTCCCGCGCGCCATGTACCATCCGCCTTCGCCAGAAGCACGAGCTTCGGCGCGCCGGGCGTGATGAGCCGCGGAAGCCAGCGGGAGGATATTTTGTGGACGATGCTTAATCCGAGCGCTGCCTTGCCACGTTCGACTTTCGGCGTCTTCCGCGGTTAGTCCCTCTTGTGCCTTTTGCGCCTTCTCGCGGCGACCCTCACCCAAGGTCCCCTATGAAAAACTTTTTCAATTGGACAGCTTTTGTCCAAGTGGCTTTCGTAAAGTCGTCGGCAAAAAGTATTGTGCTTTATGTCTGTGCCCGAGGTTTGCCGACCTCGGAACGCAGAACCGTTCTTTGACATTCGAAAAAGCGCCGCGACCGTCCGGCGGCGCTAGCCGACGCGAACTGGCAGAAGGACACCCTTGCCGCGGGCGCGGCGTTCCGCCCTCCTTGGGATCGGATCGCCGCCGCCCGGCAGCGGCCAAATCCCAGCTCCGCACCCGAGCGCCTAGCACTAAATGGGAGTTAAACGGACTTAAACGGACATAAACGGACTTAAAAAAACAAAAAACACCCGCGCGGTGCCCGCTCAGTCTTGGGCCGGAACGCCGAGTTGCACTCGGCTTACAGGCGGCCGTCGGCTCGTTTAAACCATTTATCAATCGGCGTTCCCCATCGTCCCGTACATTCTGACCAAATCTGAGCACATCTGACTAAATCTGACTAAATCTGAGTAGTTCTCACAGAACCGGGTCGGAACCGGGTTGACGCCTATACTGCCGACCCGCCATATTCAGTCCATGGTGTTGCTCCTGGTCGCGGCCGCGTCTTCAGCTTACATCACTGTACTCTCCTGTAACCCGGACACGACCCGTCGCAGCACTCGCACCAGCAGCACCTGCGCTTCTTTATGAAAGCCAAAAACCCAAGACCCAGGCACACAAACCCAAGCGGCAGCTCATCTCGCCAGACCGGCCTCTCCCGGCGCCAGTTCATGCTCACGGGCGGCGCGGCCGCCAGCGCCTTCGCCCTGGTGCCGCGACACGTGCTCGGCGGGCCGGGATTTGTCGCGCCCAGCGAAAAGATTACTCTGGCATGCATCGGGTTCGGCACCCAGGCCATCCGCGAGCTCCCCGGCGTGCTGGCCCGACCCGAGGTCCAGATCGTCGCCGTGTGCGACGTCGAGAAGGACGGAACCCATTATCTGGAATGGGGCAAGCACGAGATTCGAAACGCGATCCGCCGGCTCATCGAGAATCCTTCCTGGAGAGAAGGCTCCGACCACGCGCCGGGCGGCCGCGATGTCGGCAAAGAGGTCGTGGAAACCTACTACGCCAGGCAGCGCGGCAAAGAGAAATTCAGGGGCTGCGCAACTTACGCGGACTTCCGCGAGCTGATGGAGAAGGAAAAGGACGTGACCGCCGTCAAGGTCATGACGCCGGATCACACCCACGCCGCCATATCGATCGCGGCCCTGAAAAAAGGAATGAATGTGATCGTGCACAAACCGTTGGCGAATCGTGTGCTGGAGGCTAGGGCTGTTATCGAGACTGCCCGGGCGAAGAAGATCGCCACGCACTTCCTGCCCGCCAGTGAAGGCGCCGCCCAGAAACAGGCACTGGAGATAATCGAGGGCGGCGCCATCGGAACGCTCCGCGAGATCCACAACTGGTCAATGCGGCCCGTGTGGCCCCAGTTCCCGTCCCTCCCGAACGACAGGCCTCCTGTCCCGCCAGGCTTCGACTGGACCCTCTGGCTCGGCCCATCGCTGGATCGTCCCTATCATCCCAACTACACCCACACGAATTTCCGCGGGTGGTACGAATTCGGTGGCGGATCCATCGCGGACATGGGCCATTACAGCCTCTGGCCGATCTTTCAGCTCCTCAAGCTGGACGCTCCCGTCAGCATCGAATCGACCCCCAGCCACGCTTGCACGGCTGCGGACCAGGTCTGCCAGCGCATCAAGAACGACTACTCGTTCCCCGCCGCCTGCACGGTTCGTATGCGCTTCGCCCCCAAGGCCGAGCGCGGAGCCCTGGATATTTTCTGGTACGGCGGTGGCATTAAACCGCCCGTGCCCGACGAACTCATGGCGGAAAACAAAGAGCTGGCCGAAGAAGGCATGATGTTCGTCGGCGACAAAGGAAAAATCCTGGGCGGTTTCCGCAGCGAAAACGCGCAGTTGATCCCTGAAGCGAGAATGCGATCTTACCGGGCGGCGAACCAACTGCCCGAGCCGCCGGCGCGCGAGCCCGGGAGCGATCGTGGGCAGGGCGGCCGCCGGCCCGAGCGCGAGGCCGCGTGGGTTGCGGCGTTCCGGGGAGGTCCTCCGAGCTACGGCGACTTCCAGCTCGCCGGCCCGATCTGCGACGCCGTCAACCTGGCCGCCATCTCACTGCGGCTCGGCGGCCGGAGATTGCTTTGGGATTCCGCCAGCGCGAAGATTACAAATTTGCCCGAGGCGAACAAATTCCTCACGCGAGAATATCGCCCGGGGTGGGAACTGTAACGAAAGAGAAATGCTTATGTGTATGATGTCGAGAAGAGAATTCATCGGGAAAGCGGCGATCGGTTCCGCCACGGCCGGGTTTCTGCTGGCGGGCTCCGCGAGGCTTGCGGCGAATCCGCTCGGGCTGCCGATCGGGAGCCAGGTCTGGCCCCTGCGTCCCATGCTCAAAGATTTTCCCGCCTTTGCGAAGAAGATCGCAGGTATCGGTGTCACCCGGCTCGAATTGTGCTCGCCGATCGGCTACGGCGCGGAGTTCGCCTCGTTGGCTGATGCGAAGGAAGTGAGCCGCATTTTGTCCGATCATGGCCTGAAATCGGAGAGTTCTCACTTCACCATGGGCGAATTGCGAAAGAGCCAGGAGAAGAGCCTCGAGTGGGCGAAAGAGATCGGCATTACGCAGGTGATCACCGCCACCCTGGGCGACGGCAACGGTGGGAATAACCCGACGCTGGACCAGGTTAAAAAGGCGGCCGACGAATATAACCGGATCGCCGCGGTAACGGCGAAGGCGGGCCTGGAGCAGGGCCTGCACAATGAAGGCTTCGAGCTCTCCATCGTGGAAGGCAAACGGACGTATGACCGTCTGTTCGACCTGCTCGATCCGAAGCTGGTCAAGTTCCAATTCCAGATGTCAACGATCACGGCCGGCCTCGTCGGCGCCGAGTACTTTCAGAAATACCCCGGTCGCTTTTTCTCGCTGCACCTCCAGGACGTAAATATGAACGCCCCGGCGCCCGCAGCGTCTGCCGACGGCGGCGCCGCGGCCCGGCGCGGAGGTCGATACCCCCAGGTCGCCCTCGGCCAGGGCAGCATCGATTGGGTCACGACTTTCACCGCCGCCAAAATCGGCGGGGTCAGGAACTACTTCGTGGAGCAAACCTGGGAGCTCACCCAGCAAAGTGTGGCCTATCTCAAGACCCTGAACGTCTGATCCTTCAGACCGTGCTTCCATAGAAATTCTGGCCGGGTATAGCCCGCATGAGCCCGTTACCGTTCGTAGGTTTCGAAGCCAGTCGCGATTGCTGCAGCCCTGGTAGTGTCCGCCGGCGAACCAACGGCAGCGGCCGCGTGTTTGTTGCAACTCTTGCAATGCTGGTTTGGGTGTCCGCCGCGGTCGGATGGGAATCGCCTCCAGCCGCTGCGCCTGCGGGTTGGCTCGAAAACGTGCGTCCAGCCCTCGCTGTTTTGGTGTCATGCGATCGCCAGGCACGTTGGAAGAGTTTCGGCACCGGATTTTTCATTACCGGGGACGGGATCCTTGTTACCGCTCGGCATGTCGCGCAGGCGCAAGAGAACCTGGTCGCCATCACCCACGATGGCCGCCGGCACAAGGTCACCCGGTTCCTGGGGGATGACCCTGACTACGATATCGCCGTGCTGCAGATCGACGGCGCCGACTTCGCAACTTTGCGGACAGCCACCACGCTGCCGGCGACGAACGATTGGGTGGCGCTGGTCAGTCCAACGGATCAATGGTCCGAGCTGTTTCGCCACACCAACCTCCCCCCGGTGTGTGCCACCGGTGAGGTGGCTTCCTTGCTCGTTCTTCCCGGGGTGTGGCTGGCCATCACAACGACCGTGCCAGCCCAGCCCGGCCAGAGCGGTTCGCCGCTGCTCAATCAAGCCGGAGAGGTGATCGGCCTCGTGCCCTACACCAGCGCGGAGCAGCAGGCCACCGCTTCCCCGATCGCGATCGCGCAAGCAATCGCCTCAAGGGCCGCCGGCGCCGGCGGGGTTCCTTTTCAGCAGCGGCCGAAGAAAGGCGGCTCTCTGCCCCTGACTATGGACGCGGACTTCCGCGCCGGCTGCGCAGCGATCAGCCGTGAGGACTGGGTGGAAGCGGAGCGGCGAATGAAGCGGGCGGCGAGGCACTTTCGTGCCAGCCCTGTGCCGCTCGCCGTCCTGGGTACCGTGTGTGCGAAACGGGCAGCTTGGAAGCAGGTCCACGGCTATTGTACCAAAGCTCTGAGGCTCCAGCCTCGAGGCGCTTTCTGTGCTTTGTTGGACGGCTCCAGCCTGGTGATGCTTGGCCGCCTGGCCGAGGGAACCGCTGCGGTAAGGAAGAGCCTTGACCTGGGCTTGCCCAACGGCGCGTTGCAGGCTTCCGCGTGGGCCTTGCTCGCCTCAACCGAGACTGCTCTCGGCCGACACGACCAGGCCCAATTCGCATTGGACAACCTGCAGCGTCTCGACGCTGCCGAAGCGGCGAAACTGCGCAGCCGGCTTCAGCTTGAGACGCGCGTTCCGGAGGCGAAAACAGAGTAGAGCGCGTTCGTATCGCCTCAGACCCCAATCCATTCCGGGGCGATCATCGGATATGGGATTAAGGCTTCGTAGTCGCTCAGGCTTCCGTTGTCCAGGCAGCGGTCGATGATCCGGCGTCCCAAAGGCGCAAGATCGGGCACCAGAAACGTTCGCAACTGTTCATGGAAAAACGCGCGCAGAATACGGGCGCCCGCGTCGTAACCGTCCTCGCCCACTTCGGGCTGCAGCTCGGGACGCAGAAGGGTGGCCGGCAGGGCTTGGCCCTCAATGATCAGCGAGCGCAATGCGTAGCCGAACAGGTCACACCGCGCCGGAACCACCTGGTCGGCGCTGAACTGGGCGGTGCCGCGGCGGGCCAGAAACTCGCGGGCAATCCATTGCGGCATGAAGCTGACGGCCCACGCCCCAATGTGCTGGTTGGGGCACAGCACGTAGCGCACCTTCGGCGTGGAGAGCATCTGTTCCAGGAGCAGGTTCGCCTGGTCCACGCTCCGCCCGGTCGCAAACGGCCAATACGAGCCGACGCCTTCGGAGCTCATGCCCTCCTCATCGACGATGCTGGGGTTGCCATAGCCGCGCGGAGCCACCAGCCGCCACAGCCAGGCCAGTGCCGGGGGAAGTACATGCAGCAATCCCAGGATGCCGTAGGTGGGCCGCTCGCGCAGGCAGGGCGGTGTGCGCACCCCGAAGCTGCGAATGTCCACCATCACCGGCCCGTCAACGACGTTTGGCACAATGTGACGGGGAATAATGACGCGGGGGTTGGAACACCGCTTCCCGGGAGCATCTTCGATATGCTCCCAGATCAGGGCGGTGGATTTGGGCACCGCGTCCACATTCAGGAACAGCAGCGGCTCGGGCGGGTTGATGGTGAGCGCTTCCAGGTCCGGGTCCGTGCCGTAGTGCTCGATGTGGTTGATGCGGACAAACCAGGCCGATTCCGCGTCCATGACCGCCAGCTTGTCGGGGAATTCCGGGCGCCGCAAACTGGGGTGGCAAAGCGCCATGTCATCAATCACCGGCCGCAAATCGCAGGCCCTTGGCAGCACAAGCTTGTTCTGCTCACCGGTCACCAGGTTCCGGCCTAACAGCAGCGTGCCGTCCCGTTCGCGGTGAATGTGTTCGAGCATCTCGCTCTTGCCGCCGCCGCTTGCGCCTTCGTGCATGATAGTTGTCTTGTTGTCGTAGGGAGTAATGACCCGCACGGTCGAGCAATGGGCGGTAATCCACTTTTCGTGCTCGCCGAGCGCCAGGAGCATCCCATACACCCCTTTCTTCGCGCTCGGCCCGGGATACAAATTGTAGCTGAATAACTCGTGCATTCCCTCCAGCCGGTTATGCACCACCACTTGCTTGCCGTTGAAGTGCGTGTGCCGGAAAGGCGGTGCCACGTAAATGACCGCGTGCGGGGCAAACCCCGCCGGAATCCTGGCGGCGTCGAAAATCCCCTGCAACAGCGCCAGGCCGAAAGCAAAGAAACCCGCGTTTGCCGGCACCACGGCCAGCGCATCGACGCCTTTGCCGCTCGAACCGGCGGCAAACGCAAACAATGCCAGCTCTTGTTGCTTGAGCCACGTAAACGTCTCCTGCCGGACTATCTCGAAGTCCTTCCTGAAATGTCCTTTGAAGCTGGGCTTGCCCGTGGGACGATTGTCGCCGATGAACATGCAATCCGGATCGCGCCGGCGCATATAAGGCTCCGGGTAATTCGCGGCTAATCCGTTGCGCACCCGGAAAACCACCGCCTCGGTCACTAGTCCTTTTCCGGGGACTTCATATTGCACTTTATGAATGCCATCCTGCGTGTCCCGAAGGGCGAGCTCCAGCAGTTGGTCGGCGCTGCTTGCCACCGTGAACCCCGAGCAGTTTGCGAGAATATCGTCCAGCTCCGGCGGCAGCTTAACCCCCGGCAACGGGTTCCGCTGTTTTAGCGCCACATGGTCCTCTTGCGTTATCATTGCCGCATACCCTATCAGCGTTCATTACTTTCCTCAACTTGACGAGAGTGAGGCGCACCCCTGCCGGACAGGCGGCCGAGCCGGTGTTGTGTTTGTGCTCGTGCCGAGTTAATTTCCCGGCATAGCAACCCGTGAACCGGACCGTCACCATCGTCGATACCTACTTGTCATTTGGTGGCC
>DATDCV010000079.1:0-2179 GCA_036524155.1 Verrucomicrobiia bacterium | reverse complement strand
GGCGGCTTCAAGGTCAAGAACCCCAACGCGGCTTCAAGCTGTTCGTGCGGAAAAAGTTTCAGCGCCTGAATCCCCGGCTTCCAATGTCAACGCTGGGATCGTCGATTTGGCGCCTCTGCCTGTGGGTGGCACTGCTCTCCCCCCGTGCTCATGCCGGAACAAACTGGACCGACGCCCTGCGCGGAATGCCTCTTCTCTCTGCGCCGGCCATTCTTAACCGCACCAACTGTGTCGACCTGTTCCTGCGATCCTTCCACTCCAACCAGGTCGTCAAAGCCCTGATCTTCATGCCCGGAGCCACCGACGAATTCTACATGTTCCGGCGCGTCCAGGCCCGCCTGGCCAATCCCTCCCCTTCCCTTCTCGATGCGGTGACGGCGCTGACGAACCAGTCGCTCATCCACGCCACCTTCCGCTCGCCCATGCTCTTACTGCATACTGAGGAGGACGTTCTCGATGCTGATATCTCTGTCGAGAGTCCAGCCATCCTGGAAAAGATGAAGGGCCGGAAGTTGGACCACCTGCTCTTTAACGACCGTGATTGGGACACGGTGCAGCCCGCACTGAAGTGGCCGCTCAAGACGGATATCAGGCCCTGGCGATATTCCCGAGACTCCTGGCACTTCTACCGGCATAGCTTCGCCGCCTGGAATCTGAGCGGCTGGGAGGCACTGCAGGCCACCGCCCTCGCGGGCAAGAGCAAATTCAAGGCCCGCTCCACGCAGGTTGTCTTTGAGCCGGACCCGCGGACGGGTTCGGTCCCGAAGGCAAGCCTTGCGCCGCCGTAGCACCGCCGAATCATCCTGATTAAGGCCTTCAGCGGAATCCCGGGGGTGCAGGAAGTCGCCTGGGACTGACTCGCCTCGCAGGCCTTCAAGCCTCCGGCGGCGGCTCCGGCTTGAAAGCAATGATGCTCAAAGGCGGCAAAGTAAATTCGCCCGAAAAGGGCTGGTTATGCCACTTGTGCTCCGTGGCCACCACGCCACCAAGATTGCCCACATTGCCGCCACCGTAGACCTTCGCGTCACTGTTAAGCACCTCGCGCCACTTTCCGGCGCGCGGCAGGCCAATCCGGTAACGGTAGCGCGACACCGGCGTCAGGTTCAGGATCACCGCCACTTGAGACTTGCCCAGGTTGTCCCGGCGCAGAAACGAAAGCACGCTGTTGTCGGTGTCCGAGCAGTCGAGCCAGCAAAAGCCGCCCGGATCGTAATCCCCCTGCCACAATGCGGGATCAGCGGCGTACAACCGGTTTAGATCTTTCACGAACCGCTGCAGTCCCAGGTGATAGGGTCCGGCTTCCAGCAACCACCAGTCCACCTGCCCGTTGGCATTCCACTCGTTGCTCTGCCCCAGTTCGCCCCCCATGAACAACAGGATCTTCCCGGGAAAACACCACTGGTACCCCAGCAAAGCACGCAGGTTCGCGAACCGTCGCCAATCATCCCCCGGCATCCGGCCCAGGAGCGAGCGCTTCCCATGCACCACTTCGTCGTGCGAGAGCGGCAGGATGAAGTTTTCGTGGTGGTGATACAGCATCGCAAACGTCAGGTCGTTTTGATGATACTTGCGATGGATTGGGTCCCGGCTGAAGTAGTTCAGCGTGTCGTGCATCCAGCCCATGTTCCATTTGAACGAAAAGCCGAGGCCGCCAAGGTAAGGCGGCCGTGTGACCAGCGGCCACGCCGTCGATTCCTCGGCTATCGTCAGCACCCCCGGAAACTCCGTATGGGTGATGTGGTTGAACTTCCGCAGCAGTTCGATCGCCTCCAGGTTTTCGCGCCCGCCGTATTGGTTGGGTATCCACTCACCTTCCTGGCGGGAGTAATCCAGGTAAAGCATCGAGGCAACGGCGTCCACCCGCAACCCGTCGATGTGAAACCGATCGCACCAGAACAACGCGTTCGCGACCAGGAAATTCGACACCTCATGACGCCCGTAGTTGAAGATCAGCGTGCCCCAATCCTGGTGGGCGCCTTTGCGGGGATCGGCATGTTCGTAGAGCGCCGTCCCGTCAAAGTTCGCCAGCGCCCAGTCATCACGCGGAAAATGCGCCGGGACCCAGTCAATAATAACCCCGATGCCCGCCTCATGCAGCGCGTTCACCAGGAACTGAAAATCATCAGGCGTACCGTAGCGGCTGCTGGGGGCAAAAAAACCGGTCACCTGATAACCCCAG
>DATDCV010000078.1:0-11513 GCA_036524155.1 Verrucomicrobiia bacterium | reverse complement strand
TTCCTAACCCAACGGTCGGTCGGACACTGCAGCGGACTGAAGTCCGCGCGCCGATCTTGAGATTCCTGACCCCAAGGCATGCACCGAAGCGAGAGCGGCCTTTCCAGGAGTTTTTCTGAGCCTGCAACGTCTTGGACGCGGGCGCGACTTCGCCTGGGCTTTGCGGTTCCGCCGAATTGCGAGGGGTTTCGTGGCAGCGATCGGTCGCCCGGTGAGACGTCGGCAAACTCGATGATCATAGACTCGGGCTTTTTCTAACAAATCCGGTGGAGCTTTACCAGCGCGGTTTCCTGACTCAAAATCCCGCACGCCTCGTTTCGGTGGATCGGAAACCACCTCCCGCGTCGGCGCGCGCTCTAGCCGAGGTCGGTCTGAACGCCTGCAACCAAACAAGTCGTTAGCGATTCTCGATCTTCCCGGAAGGTGACACCACGATTTCGGCTGCTTCCTCCTTCAACCGGTACGTGACTGAGTTTCCACCCGGCCAGCGCACCCAAAGCGCAACCGGCGGGCGACTGCGGCCCATGACCTGCGTTGCCCCATCCTGCGACCAATACCCGCCTCCACCGTGGACTTCCCGGACCGGCCCCTGTGCGCCAGCATAAATGAGCCTAAGTTGCGCACCGTACGCGGCGGGGTTTCCCTCTTCTCCCGCGAGCACCACCCGCAATCCCGGCGTCGCGTTCTCGTTGTGGAAAAGTTTTGTCTCACCGCCGTTTTGGGAAACCGCGAGATCGACCCGCCCATCCTGGTCGTAATCGGCCGCCGCCGCCCCGCGTTGGTCGCCATAGACCTCAATTCCGCTGAGCTGACCGGCCACAGCGACGAAACCGCCACGGCCGTCCCCGCGCAGGTAAAGCCCGCGGCCGGCGTCGTAGCGCGAGCCCTCCGGATCAACCGGATAAAAATTCTGCGCGAGAAAAATGTCTTCGCAACCGTCTCCGTCAAAGTCAGCCACGCAAATGCCAAACGCGGGGGCGAATTGCGCTTCCGCAGGCAGCGGTCGCGCCTCGAAGTGGTCGCCTCGGTTCAGGAATACCATCGACTCGAGGGTGGTGGCTGCCAGGCTCGTAGTTTTTGCGAAATGCTCGCCCAGGACCTGCTGGATGCCGGCCTCGCCGTAAGCGGCGTAGGTGTTGAACAGACCCGCCACCCAGGGCAGCGCTTCTCGCACCGGCCTGAACCCTTTGACGGGAACGGATTTCTTCAGCTCCGGATCTTCCACGGCCTCGAGCAACTCCATTTCACCGATGCCGTTCCAATCGCCGTAATACACGCGAATGGGCGCGGGCCGGTAGCGCTCGTACCGGGTGTTGCGGCTCCAGTTGCCTGCGACAATATCCATGCGGCCATCGCCGTCGAAATCACCCGTCGCGACGCCGTTCCACCACCCGGTATATTTGTTCAGGCCCAAATCGGCAGTCACCTCGCGCAAGCGTCCTTTGTCGTTATGAAACACGCGCAACGGCCCCCAGTCCAGCGCGAGGATCAACTCCGGCCAGCCATCGCCGCCGAGGTCCGAGAATACGGCGCCGTTAACCAACCCCACCTGCCGGAACAGCGCCGTTGTCGAACTGTCCAGCGAGTAACCGCCGCCAGCCTGGCCGCGATAAAGCCTGGAGGACGCGGGCGCCGGGTACTGCCCGGGTATGACGCGGCCGCCCACAAAAAGGTCCAGGATTCCGTCGCCATCAACGTCAGCCAAAGCCAGCGGTCCCGGGCAACTTTCCTGGGGCGGCAGGGTACCCAACATCCGCATCCCGGCGCCACCAATCCCAACCTCCCAGACAGAGTTGGTGCACGGCTGCTCGTAATTTGATGCGGCCACCATCACCATGGCGTTGGTTTTGGAGGGCACCGCCACCAGGGCGCCCTGCTCCGCTTTGAGCGCGAGCAACTCGGGCGGCACAGGGAGTTTGCGAAAGCCACTTTTTCCGTCGTTGATCAACACCCCCGTTTCCCCGGTTCTTCCTCCTCCAATCAGCAGGTCCGGCCAGCCATCACCATTGGCATCAACCCAGCACACCCCCGGCCCGGCCTGCGACAGCTTTCGGGGCAGCAGCGGTTGACGAGTGAAATCGTCAAAGGCAGTTTCGCGATGGACGTGGTTTAGCACGGCGCTGACATCTTTGAACAGGGGCGGTTTGGGTGCCGGCAGGGCCGGTGGAGCGAGCGGCTGGGCTTGCGATTCATCAATCTCGTATACGCAATTGGGCTGTGCGTTGGTCACCAGAGAGTGGCGGCCGCTTCGCCAGGCAACTTCAATCGTGAATGGCCCCGCCGCAGCGCCCGCGGCGAAAACCCGTTCGGCATCGTCCGACGAAAGGTAGCGGCCGCCGCAAACCATTTGTTGGCTCTGCGGCACCGGCCCTCCACGGAACAGAATCTTGCTGCCGATCCCGCGGGTATTGGGTGGCAGACCCTTCAACCGCACCCCCACTCGCGGCGCCGAAGCTTCGTTCCGGTACAGGCTCGGCGGAGCTCCGAAGTTGTCTACAATTACGTCCAAATCCCCGTCATTATCCAGGTCCGCCAGGCACATGCCCTGCGAGATTCCCATTTCATTGAAACCCCAGCGATCGCCCATATCTTCAAAGGTCAGGTCCCCCCGATTCCTGAAGGCAACGTTGGGCTGGCGATGCAGCGGGAATACCCGATGCTGCAGCTCGAGGCCCTCTTTCACACTCAATCTCTTGCCCGCCTTTTGCCGATCAAACTCGGCCCGCAAGTCCGCATTCAACGAATCCCGAAAGTAACCGGTGACAATGAGCACGTCTTCATAGCCATCCAGGTCCACGTCCAGGAACGCCGGCGTCCAGGACCAATCCGACGCTTCCAAGCCCGCCAACTGCGCCATCTCGGCGAAGGTCCCGTCGCCGCGTCCAAGGAAAAGCATGTTCCGGTTGTAGGGCGGGCGGTTATCGATGTCGCCGGGGCGCGAGGATTCCTCATGCAATCCCACCACCTGCACGGCTCGAACCCGGTGATGGCGGCTGAGCATTTCCAGCGTGAAAAAATCGTCAACGCCATCCCGGTTGATGTCGGCGAAATCCAGTCCCATCGAAGAGTCGCTCATGTGCCTGAGGCTGCGGTTGGAGACCGCGCGAAACCGTCCGTTGCCCTGGTTGGTCCAGGCGCGGTCCGGCGAAAACAAATCGTTGCAGACGTACAAGTCCGGCACGCCATCGCCGTTGAAATCGCGGAAGGCGGCTGAAAGGCCCCAATCGTTCGGCGCGACCGCTAAGGGCCGGCCGGCTTCATCCAGGAAGCGCCCATCTGTCCAGGATTGCGCCTCAAAAATGCCGTTCCCCATGTTGATATAGAGAATGTCCGGTTCGCCGTTTTGTTTAATGCCGCCCGTGGATTCATCGACGATGAACCGGTTTTGGAGTTCCATATTCCCCGTCACCGGAACTCCGTCAGCCGCCACGACCGTCAGCTTGCCGTTGATCCGTTGGACCGTGAATTTCATCCCCGGATTGTCGGCGATGGTGGTGGTCGAATAATTGGCAACGTAAAGGTCGAGCGTCCCGTTCCCGTCGATGTCGGCCAGGGTCATGGAAGTGCTGCCATACTTTTGAACCAAACCGGCGTCCTTTTTCTCTGTGAAATGCCCTTGGCCATCGTTCAGAAACAACCGGGTTCCCCCTCCATAAGAGTTGACCAGCAAATCGAGATCGCCGTCGCCATCCACATCGACGAGTACGGCGCCGCTGGTGAACAGGCCGTCGCAGGCCACGCCGGCCGCTTCGGTAATTTCGACAAACTTCCAGTTGCCCAGGTTCTTATACAGATGACTCCTTCCCTCCAGGCTGCAGAAGAACAGGTCACACAACCCGTCTCCGTCGATGTCTCCCGCCGTCACCCCCGAACCGTTGTAGTGGATTTGGTTCTCCAGCACCCGCTCGGGGGGCAGCATATTGGTGAACGCCACACCGGTCTGCTGCATCTTTTTGAATCCGGGGGCCGGGGAACCGGGCACCGTCAGCCGCGCCATCCGGCCGCCGGGAATCGCTTGCCAATCCAGTCCGGGCGCTGCCGCGCCCGCGTGCAGCGCCGCGGCGAAACTGAAAGCCGCCGCCAAAATCAGCTCCGCTCGTTGGCTGGTCTGCTCGATTCGAAGACAACCAATCTGGCTAAGCCTTCGGTTCCCGGGCCGGCTTCTTCTCATGGCGGTTGGGGCGGCGCTTCAGTTTCCGTTCTCGCTTCGGGTTTTGCTTTGGTCCTCCAGCATCAGCGCCCGCTGCAGGGCGCCGCCGGCGGCGGCATGCTGCGGGTTAATCCGAAGGGTTTCCCTGAATTCACGGACGGCCTCGCCATAGCGTTTCTGCCGGGCCAGGGCGACGCCGTAATTGAAATGGGCATCGGCGAACTCGGGCCTCAGCCGCACCACTTCCGCGAAATGAACCAGGGCCTCTTTCATCCTGCCCGCGCGCGCCATTTCCAAAGCCAGGTTGTAGCGGGCTTCGACGAATTCCGGCCGCGCCTTGACCGCGGCCAGGTAATGAAGAATCGCTTCCCCGTATTGCTGCTGCGCCGAAAGCGCATTGCCCAAATCGTATTGGGCTACCGGCTGATCCGGTTTGAGCTCGACCGCCCGTTTTAGCAGCGAGATGGCTTCGGCACTTTTCCCCTCCGCCGAGAGCAGGCGGGCCAGGTTGATGCGGGCCGCGACATTGTTGCTTTCTCCGGCCAGCACCGTCCGGTATTCGGCCGCGGCCGCGGCCGCCTCGCCGGCGTTTCCCAGGAGAACCGCCAGGTTGATGCGGGCTGATGAGAATCGAGGGTCAACTTTCAACGCTGCTTTAAGGTAATCTTTGGCCTCCGAGTTTTGGCCCAGCCCGGAGGCGGCCAAGCCAAGGCCATTCAGCGCTTCAGTCGAGCGTGGGTTTCGCCTGAGGGCTTCCCGCAACAACCGTTGGGCTTCGGAGAAGTTGCGCCCGTTCAGCGCGAGATTCCCCAACTGGAACCATCCGTCGGGCTCATGCGGCATGAGCCGGACGACTTGTTGCCACTCGAGCGCCGCGGCTTGCCCGTGACCAGCGGCCTCGAGGGCGCGGGCGTAATTAGCGTGCAGCGTCCAGTCATTGGTGCGCGACGCCAGCGCCTCGGCATATTGCGGCAGACAATCCTTCGCACCGGCCGCCAGGCCCTCCAGGACCTGCCGCCAGCGTTCGTCCCGGTCCTTGAAATTCCTCTGCGCCGAAAACGGCGGTTGCTGCAACCGCGCACGGATCTCCTCAATGACCAGCCGGCGCTCATAATCCGTAAACGCCAATCGTTTCGCGACCTCGTCCTCCTTGAGTATCTCCGACGCCACTTTCCCCGCTGAGCCGAATACCTCGCGCTCGATTTCGGATGCGAGCAGGTGTGCGACCACGTAATTCCCGTGAAAATTCAGGTGCACATGGTCGTAGAAGAGTTCCTCGCCTGGAACACCGGTTGCGGTGCCGGCCGCCAATTCCACTCCCGTGTCAACGGCCCGGAGCTTCTTCGCCTTTGCGACCTCGCGGATCACCCTGTTCAGCTCGGTATCCGCGCGAAACCGCAACGTGTCCAGGTCGCGTGCGCGCACGAAGTCTTTTCCGGCGGCGGCGGGATCCCCTTGCGCCAGTTCGCAAGTCGCCCGGCGAAAAACCAGCTCGGCGTAATCCGGGTCAATTTGCGCCGCCCGCTGATAGGCCGACAGCGCATCGGCGGTCCGGCCTTGCTGTTCGGCGTCGCATCCCGCCACAAATTCTGTGTCCCAGGCACGGACGCGTTCCGGGTTTAGGCCCGCACGGTGCTTTGACCCGAATGGGGGCGAGTCCTTGAGGTTCACCGGCACAGTGGCGACTATCACCTTTGCCCCCGAGGACCGGCCGCGATCAATGACCGCCTCGAGGTTCGCGCTGAAGTTCTGATACACCCGCTCCAGGCGGGGGTCACCTAATGAAACATGCTGATTCAGAAACAGCTCCATCCCCTCCCAGCGTTCGGGCAGATTTGGCTGCCGGCGCAGGCCACCGATCCATTGGCCCAGGCAGGTCCGTTTGAGCGTCAAAGCCAGGCGCACCGCCATCATCGGCGGCGCCTGCCGACCAAACACGGTTCCCGCACCGTAGGGGCCAATCACCTCGTTGTTGCCGGCATACACAATCCAGCAGTCGCCTCCCAGCCCCGCGCAATCCCGGGCGATCTCGCGCATCACATGCGAGTTGATCGCCGTCATGGCAACATTGATGACCTCGACGGTTCTTTCTGGATGTCTCGCCTGCAGCATTACCTCCAGTTGCCGCCCAAAACCGAACGCCGGCGCCGGGTCGCCCATCGCTGCTGATTCCCCAAAGACAAAAATCCTCACGCTCCCAGCCGGCTTCGTCGCGGCGAGCGACAAAGGCTGGGGAGTGCGCGCGAGCCTGGCCGGAAAGAACCGCCACCCAAACCTCGGATTCTCGATCAACTCCCGCCGCCCATCCTTCACCGTCTCGAGGAAAAAAGAGGTGGGATAGCCAAATCCGGCGAGGCGCAGCACAATCTCCGCCAGAATCACCAACGACACAGGCAAGAGCAATGCCACCAGGCGAAACCACCACTGCCGCCGCCGGTCGAGGCAACTGCTCGGTGCGCTCCCCTTTGATGTGCCGCCCGCCGTCCGATCTTCGGCCATTCCAGCAGCAGGCGACCTGGTGCGCGTTGGCTTCACCACCCCATTCTAGCCGACCCCCCGAGACCGAAAAAGTCGTAAATGAGAATTCCTGGCAGGCGGCAAAACTGACCAGTAGTGATGCGACCCGCGGCAACGTCTCGCCACGGCGGTTCACCGACGAGCGGTTTGTCAGTCAAACGAAGCTGGTATCACATTCTTTTTTGGCTGAATCAGATTCCATAAAATCTTCAAAACTCGTTTTTTTTGCTTGTCAACTCTTGCGGAATCTGCTGTGGTTATCACAGAGCGTCTGGAAGGCCGGAAGGTGTCGTGCCCATATGCTGCCGTTCAGTGTGTAGGCGCGGCTGCGGTCCGGAGGCCCAAAGGGCGCACAGACACAACTCGCTGTAAGCAACAAACTAAACAGAGAGAATAAACCTGCGAACAAACCGCACCCCATGAAACCAAAACTCGTCCTAAGACTGTCGGCATTGTTGGCGCTGCTGGCCGTCGGTATAACCGCCAACGCGCAAGTGTGGCTGGGCACACAATTGGGAAACCCCGCCTTCCAAGGTTCCATTGTCACAAATACCGATAACACCCTGACCGTCGTGGCGGGCGGCAACGATATTTGGAATGCCTCCGATAACGGCTATTTCTACTACACGTGGGTCCAGGGCGATTTTGATGCCAAGGTCTATGTGAACAGCCTCATCAATTCGAGTGCTTTCGTTGACGCTGTTTGGGCGAAAGCGGAAATGATGGTCCGCTGGTCGGACCCGGCGGCTGGGGTTCAAGGCAGTGACGCGTTCATCGCGGCCATGTCGGCTCCCGGCCAAGGCACCGGCACCGGTGCGCAGTACCGCCCCGCTCGCAGCGCCGCCGCCAACAACGTCGGTGGCACGGGGTTTGCCACTAAGCCCCCTCAATGGTTGAGGCTCACGCGTACCAACCAAACGTTCACGGTACTCAGCAGTGCTGATGGTACCGTGTGGGACACGCTCCAGACAATCGATGTGACTGCGGCTGTGAACGGATTTGGCGCGGCCTGGCCGAACGTTCTAACCCTTGGTGTGGCCGTAACGGCGCATGATAACAACAACACCACGGTCAACAACACAACCGTCAACTTCAACGCTCCCGTTGTTAGTTCCGCAGGACCTGCCTGGTCACCGCCGACGGCTTCGGGCATCTCGCGCGATGTCGCCAGCCTCAACACGCACTTGGGCAGTGAGGCATCTTTTTCCTTCCAGGCTACGAACAACGCGGTTCCGACGCAATTCACCCCCCAATACCAGTGGTATAGGGATGGCAACCTCATACCCGGGATGACTCGCACCGCGCACACGTTTCTGGCTACGGCGGCCGACAACAACGCGCAATTCAAGTGCGTCTCGTGGCCTGAGGGCTATCCGAGCATTACGGTCACCAGTTCAGTTGGCATCCTCACCGTCGCCAATGACAGCGTGGCCTACACCAACGGCGTCAAGGTCGAAATCTTTGCCGGCAGAAGCCGGGGTGATGTGGAAGCCAACAACACTGGCACGGGCGACACCGGCACAGTCAGCGCCGCGGGCAAGCTCGTCTGGAAACCGACGTTCGAGGACGGCGGCGGCTACGGCGACAACACCAGCCGCCGGTACTCCGCCTGGATCCTGCCTCCCGCTGATGGAAATTACACGTTCTACGTGGCGTCCGACGATGACACGGATGTCTTTCTCAGTACCGACGCAAATCCCGCCAACAAACGGATCATCTGCCAGGAGCCGCAGTGGAGCGGTTTCAATAACTGGACCAATGCCGGTGGCGGCGGCGCAGGGGCCATTGCACTGAAGTGCTCCGACACGTGGACCAACGATGCCAATCCGACCCCGCCATTCGCCGGTGGCATTAACCTTCTTGCCGCGAACCGTTATTACGTCGAAATGGTATTGCATAACGGCGGCGGTGGCGATAATGGCAGCTTGACGATGCTGCCGACCGGTACCGCTGGTCCTGCCAACGGCCAGCCCAGCACCCTGGGGGCCCCGAATAACAACCTCGTGATGCTGACGTTCCCGATGCCCATCACCCCGGCGTCCTTCATCTGGACCACGCAGCCGACCAACACCGCGGTTGACGAGGCCGTTGACGCGACCTTTTATGCCCGGGCCACGAGCGACAGCGAGTTCAGGCCAAACTATCAGTGGCTACTCAACGGCGCCAACATCTCGGGTGCCACTCGTACTTCGTACACTATCTCCAAAGCCACGCCCGCCCAAAACGGAACTACCTATAGCCTGGTCGCGACACTGCCCACCCTGGTCGACGGTCTCAGTTCGACCATTTCGATCACCAGTTCGGTTGCGACGCTGACAGTTCGGAGCGCTGTGTTCGAGCCTGGCTTCGTGTTAAACGAAAGATGGAATGGGCCAAATAACTGGGGAGGCGCCCGCGATAATACTCTCGGCACGCCCAACTACGTCGCGGCCATACCTGCTTTCGAAGCCGCCGTCGATAACCCGAGCAGTGGCCAAATGGTCAACTACACCCGGAGAATCTCCGGTCTGTTCATACCACCCAGTAACGGCACCTACGTGTTCTTCGTGTGCTCCGATGACAACAGCGCTTTGTTCCTAAGCACCGACGCCAACCCAGTCAACAAGGTCCAGGTCGCCATGGAAACCGGGTGGAGCAATCCCTGGCAGTGGACCTCAAGCGGCGATGGCAGCGGTAATGGCGGCAGTGACATATGGCAAAAGCGCTCCGACCAATACACGAACGCAACGGCGGGTAATTTCAACCCGGTCCTCCCGGCGCCTCGTACTATTACGTTGACGGGCGGGACCCGGTATTACATTGAAGACGACGGCGGCCAGGGCACCGGAGGCGGAAACTTCGAAGCCACCTTCAAGCTGCTCGGCGAAACTGACCCTGCCAACGGCACCGACACTCGTTTGACGGGCACCGTCATCGGGATGCTGGCGCCCAAGTGCAACTGGGTCCGGTTCACACTGGAACCGACCAACCCGCCGCCGGTTGCGGCTGGCGGTGCCAGCTCGGCGACCTTCTACGCGTTTGGTGACAGTGATTCCAAGCTGCCTGTTGGTTCTATCCGATCTACAACCGTCAACGGTCAGGCGGATGAACAGGCTGGCCAGTACGTGTTCTTCCAATGGGTGAAGAACGGTCAGGAGGTTCCCGGAGCTACGGCCACCAGCTTTACGCTGACCGGTCTCCGAACCAACGACAATAACACCCAGGTTTATTGCCGGATGCGCGCCTTGGGTTACGGTCTGGCCCCGAACACGCGTTACTGGAGCAACAGCACGACCGCCACTCTGACGGTCACCGCCGATCCAACCGTCCCGGCGCTCATTGCGGCGGGTGCGTACCAGAATCCCAGGGACTTTAAAGCCTACGTCAGTCTCACCTTCAATGCGCCGATTGATCCCTTCACGGCGACCAACCCCGCCAGCTACACTGTTTCCGGCGGTGCCACGGTCTACAATGTGGCATGGTTCAGCCCGGATTATCGTCGAATCCTGTTGGAAGTGAGCTTCATTAGTCCGCCCGTCACCGTTTCGGTGACAGGGCTTAGCAGTTGGTCGGGAGTCGCTCTGCCCCCTGTGAGCAACTTCGCCGCCTACGAGTTTCCCGCGAACTTGACATGGAAGGATATTGGTGCAGGAACCGACACGGCGGGCATTACTGACCCGCTATTGCCGAGCAAGTTATGGCTTGAAGGCACCAATGCCTGGACCATTGCCGCCACGGGGCATGACATCTGGGATAACGCCGATGGCTTCACCTTCCTGTACGAGACCAAGCTCAACGACTTCGACGTCGTCATGCGCCAGACCCAATATGGCCTCAACAACCGGTGGGCCAAGTGCGGCCTGATGGCCCGCGAGGGCATCAACGGGGTGATCGATGACTACACCTCGGCGACCGCTGAAGCCGGACGTAGCCGGAACTGGACCGTTGTCAACGATCCGAAGGATATTCCAATGTTAAGCGACGGCAATGGCGCAAATGAAGTCGAATGCGGTTATCGCTACGCTTCCACCAACGTTGGCACTGCAACCTGGTGGCCAGAGCCGTTTAATCGGATCGTGGTTTACCGCCCTCAGTACCCGAATGCCTGGCTGCGTCTGAAACGCGTTGGACAGGTGCTCACTTCATATGCCGGCAACGACGGCATAAATTGGTGGAAAACGGCGGAAACAACCGTGACCGCTAACACGAACAACCCGACTGCGTTGCCGGATGCGATGTTTGTCGGTGTGTGCGCCACCGCCCACCATAATCCTACGGCTGTGTCCACAGACCCGGTGTGGTACAATTACGCGTCGTTGGACAACTACAACAGCAGTTACACCGGCGGTAACATCGTCGGCGGACCGGGCACGGTGGTCTTCACCGGAACACAGCAAGGCGCGGACCTTGTGCTTAACTGGACGTTCCCGGGCACGGTTCAGTTGCAGTGGAGCGCAGACTTGATCAACTGGAATAACTTCACTCCGATGGTCAGTACTCCGCCGGTAACTGTTCCGATGACACAAGCCAAAGCGTTCTATCGCGTCCGGCCGTAATAAGGCCTGATAGTCAGTAATTCTTCGCGAGAGCCGCGGTTTCGACCGCGGCTCTTTTTTTCGCCCCGCGGAGGCCGACGCGAACCATCGCGTAGCGATGGAAGATGGTAGCCGTGGATTTTAATCCACGGAGAACGTGTGCCAAACATTGCGAATGCGTCGCGTAGCGACGCCCGACCATCGCCCCTCGGTGTTGCGCGCCTGGGTGTGGCTTGGATTTAGGCGTCACTACGTGACGCGGGCGAAACGTGTAATCATGCGCGTCCGTGGATTGAAATCCACGGCTACCGTCTTGGCATCGCTACGCGATG
>DATDCV010000077.1:0-2184 GCA_036524155.1 Verrucomicrobiia bacterium | reverse complement strand
CGGCTTCCATACCGTGCAGGACAAGGAGATCACCTGGCGCCACCGTCCTTATGTGCTCGACCACATCTTCCACAGCCGGCACCTGCGCCCGGTGAGCCATACCGTGAAACCGACGATGGCGTCGGACCACCACATCCTGGTTGCTGAGTTCGAGTTCGTGAAACAAGCCTGACCCGACGCCGCGCCCCACAAGAGGGGGCGGATGCCCCGGCGTCACTTCTGCGACGTCCTCAGACCCCAGCCCACGCAGCAGGATGCCCAGCGCCACCGCGGAACCGTTCAATCGAAATCGCGTTTTCCGCATGGCGTGATCTCTTCGCAGCCCGGCTTCATGCACCGGCCGACGCCTCGCAGTATCCAGGACGCGAATCATGTTTCTTGCGCGCAAAAAGCGCCGTACGTGCGTTTACCTTAGCAGGCCGTAGAGAAAGGCGGCGCGCCAGGCGTCAAGCCGGTTAAATATCGACGTGATGCCCCATTTGATACAGCCAGCCTACATACCGTACACATAAATTCAGCAATCCCACCAATTTATTTATCTCAGCGCGATTCTTACTATTCGCGATCCGGAATGCCAATGGGCATTCCCCCACGCCAGACCTGACACACCAACAATACAACCACATGCAAAACAGGAGGTGAGACCATGATTTCCAGACGAGATTTTCTGAAAATAAGCGCTGTTACTGGAAGCGGATTAATGCTGCCGATGGCATTGAACAGCCAGTATGCCCACGCCGCTCGGCCCTTTGTGCCGCCGGTATCGCCAGTGTTGACGAAATATATGGACCTGCTGCCCATCCCCGGGCAGGTGGCTCCGACCCTCAACGCAGCCACCGGTTTCTACGAACTGGCACTGTCCATGGCCAATTCCAGCTATTCGTTCCATAGCCAAGTGGGGGCCGCGCAGACCTTCGGTTATGGCGGCGCTCCCTACTTGGGCCCGACCATCATTGCCCGGCGCGGCCAGCCCATCAAGCTGACCGCGGCCAACAACCTCGGCCCTCACCCGCTGGCAGCCGTAGTTACTCCGGACCCGATGAACGTCATGGGCATCCAGCCAGAGGATGTCGCAACGCCCCGCGCCGCCGTTCACTTGCACGGGGGCTATAACAGGGTGGACAGCGATGGTGGGCCCATGGATTTCTTCCCGAGAAACCCGACTTTTCCCGCCATGGCGGGCAACACCTACACTTACACCTATGCCAACGACCAGCAAGCCGCCACTCTCTGGTACCACGACCATGCCGTCGGCCTGACGCGGGCCAACGTCTACGCCGGCCTGGCTGGCTACTACTTGTTGCGTGACGAGTTCGACACCGGAGATCCCGGCAATCCCATCGGTCTGCCTGCGGGCTACGGAACCTACGAGATCCCGCTGGTGATCCAGGACAAGTCGTTCAACGCGGATGGCACGCTGTTCTACGCCCCGAGCCCCGCCTGGATACCGGAATTCTTCGGCGATGTGGCGGTGGTAAATGGAAAAGCCTGGCCCAGGCTCGATGTTCAGCAGGCGGTGTATCGCTTCCGCATCCTCAACGGTTCACAGGCCAGGTTCTACGACCTGCGATTGTCCAGCGGCCAGGTGATCTACCAGATCGGCACCGACAGCGGGCTGCTGGACGCGCCGGTCGCCCTGCCCTCTCTCGTGATCGCCCCGGGAGAGCGGGCCGACATCCTGGTGGACTTCACCGGCAGCGCCATCGGCGACACGATAGTCCTGCAGAACAACGCGCCGGCTCCCTACCCCAATGGGAAGCGAACAAATCGGGCGGGCGGCGTACCGTTGCCGGAGATCATGCAGTTCACGGTCTCGGCCGCAGCCGCTGCCGGTGCGGTCACAACACTTCCAGCCAGCCTGCGGGGCGGTGTCGGCCAGCCGCCGCTCATCACCCGGCTCAGCGCCCCAGCCCATACCGCCAGTATCGTCAGGCAGCGTTACATGGTGCTGTTCGAAGTGATGGGGCCGGCCGGTCCGATTGCTATTTAATTCTGTATGGGAAAGCTGCTGTTTAAGCGCTTGTGCGTGGACGCCAAGGGATGCAGCCTTTGCGATGAAACGGTCCGTTTGTGAACAGGAGTCTTTTCGTTGTGAAGAACATATAGCCAGAACCGGCGGCGATCCTGCTGTGAGTAGATAGAAAGGCGACACTGACCTCCAATATGCCGGGTTGCTTCCAAAAG
>DATDCV010000076.1:0-3043 GCA_036524155.1 Verrucomicrobiia bacterium | reverse complement strand
TCAACCCTCAACTTCTTCCGCTTCGTTCCGTTCCCTCCGTTAACTCCTGAAGAGGTCCGCCTTCCCTCTTCTGCCTCTGCGCAGCATCTCGATGACTCTCAACCCTCAACTTGCTGGCGACAATTAAAAGTGACCGGTGACGATTATCAGTTTTCCGGTGGTTTGGGGATTATGGCGGCGGCAGTTGCGCGCAAGACCGAGTGGTTTTGGTTGCGGGCTGCTGTCAATGATCACCAAACAGCAATACCGAAAACTGATGAGCGAGTATCAAGAGACCGGAAACGTGACGAACAGTGCCATGAAGGCGGGGATGAGCCGCCGGATTGCGCGCAAGTATTTGCAGGCGGGCCAACCCCCGAACGAGCTTCAAGCCAAACACACCTGGCGAACGCGCGAAGATCCGCTGATGGAGATCTGGCCGCAGGCGCAGGCGATGCTGACGGAGGCGCCGGATTTGGAAGCCAAAGCCTTGTTCGAGTATTTGTGGGAGCGTTCACCGGAGGCGGTGCAGGAGAAGCATCTGCGCACTTTTCAGCGCCGGGTTAAGCTGTGGCGCTTGGCGCATGGGCCAGACAAGGAGGTGTTCTTTCCCCAGGACTGGGAAGCGGGGCGGGCGATGCAGTTGGACTGGACCAATGCCAACGAGTTGGCAGTGACGATTGCGAGACAGCCATATGATCATCTGCTTTGTCATTGTGTGCTGCCGCATTCGAACTGGGACTGGGCCACGCCTTGTCTATCGGAGTCGCTGCTATCGTGCCGCCAAGGCTTGCAGGAAGCACTGCACTGTTTGGGCAAGGTGCCGCGGGAACTGCGGGTTGATAACAGCAGTGCGGCTACGCACCGGGTCGGGGGAGGTGGGACGGGCCGGGAGTTCAACGAGCAGTTCGCTTCCTTATGTGAACACTACGGGCTGGTTCCGCGAACCATTGGCATCGACTGTCCGAACGAGAACGGGGACGTCGAATCCAGCAACGGACACTTGAAGCGTCGCATGCGGCAACACCTGTTGTTGCGAGGCAGCCGGGACTTCGATTCGGAAGCGGACTACGAACGTTTTCTGCACGAGGTGTTGGAGCGTGGCAACCGGGGCCGGCAGGAGAACCTGGCCGTGGAGTTAGCAGTGATGAAATCGCTGCCGCCGACTCGACTCAGCGAGTACGACGAGGTGTTCTGCACCGTGGGATCGGCCAGCACGATCCGGGTCAAGAAAGTGGGCTACTCGGTGCCGGCGCGGCTGATTGGCCAGGAACTCAAGGTGGAGGTCTACGAGCGCGAACTCAAACTTTATAGCGGTCGGGAGTTATTGCTGATGTTGCCGCGCCATTGTGGGGATCGGGGCGTGGTGTTGGATTACCGGCACGTGATTGATCACCTGTTGCGCAAGCCCGGGGCTTTTGAACGGTATCGCTATCGGGAGCAGTTGTATCCCAGCCGATCCTTTCGGGAAGCCTACGATCACCTGGTGGCCAAGCACGGCCAGCGAGGCGGAGCGGTAGAGTATTTGCGGCTGCTCAAATTGGCCAGCGAGGTGGGCGAGAGCGACATTGAAGTGATGCTGGCCGATTTCCTGAGCCCGCCCTATCCGGCCTGGAGCGTCGGAGAGTTGCGTCGGATCTTGCAGCCCGAACCTAAGCCGCAGATCGAGGTGATCGAGTTGGAGCCGGAGTGGCGTTCGTATGATGCGTTGCTGAGCTCGGGACTGGAGGTGGCCTATGCCGGCTGAAGGATTGGCGGTGCTATTACGTTCGTTCCGCCTGCCCACCATGGCGGCGATTTGGGAGGAGAGCGCGGCCCGGGCCGAGCGTGAGAACTGGGGCTACCAGCGCCTGCTGCAACACTTGTGTGAGAGCGAGGCCCAAGATCGACGGGAGCGGAAGGTGGCGCGATTGCTTCATGAATCGGGTCTACCGGAGGGCAAGACGCTGGGGAACCTGGATGAGAAAATCCTGCCGGCCAAAATCCGTCGATTGCTGCCGACGCTGCTGGAAGGCCAGTTCGTGGAACGAGCGGAGAACCTGTTGGCCTTTGGATTACCCGGCCGGGGCAAGACGCATTTTCTGGCCGCACTGGGACGTGAGCTGATTTTGCGTCACCGCTACCCAGTGCTGTTCACCCCGACCTTCAAGCTGGTGCAGCAGTTGTTGGCAGCCAAGAAGGAGCTGCGCTTGGAAAGCGAACTCAAACGCTTGGACCGCTTCGCTGCGGTGATCCTGGATGACATCGGCTACGTGCAGCAGGACCGGCAGGAGATGGAGGTACTGTTCACGTTCCTGGCCGAGCGTTACGAGCGGCGCAGCGTTCTGATCACCAGCAACCTGGTCTTCTCAAAATGGGACCAGATCTTCAAGGATCCGATGACCACCATGGCCGCCATCGATCGCCTGGTGCACCATGCGACGATCCTGGAATTTACCAACGGGAGTGTTCGCGCTCCCCAAACCAAAGGGCGCCAGGCGGACCAACACGGCGCGCCAGCAATCCCCTTCGGTTCCACTCCGTCTGCGGCGCCTGGCGGCGCCACAGACTCCGTTCCACCGAAGGGGATTGCCCCAGAAACCAGAGCGTTGGAGTAACCATGAACCGATGAAGAAACTACCCCCAAACCACTGGTCACTTTTAATTGTCGTCGGTGGCCACTAATAATTGTCGTTGACCACTCCCGCGACGGCAACACTCTTTACGCAGCCACTCAGGATGGCTACGTGCTCGTCTGGCGAGCCCCACGGCTTGATCAAATCTACTCTCACTAACCGCCAGGAATATTAACTCTCAACAAGACTGATGTTATGAAAATTATGATAACACTATTGCTCAAACTCGTTCGATACCCTCGCCTGTTGTGTTTGTCCGCTTGGGCGTTGGCGCCTCTGGCCTTTGCTCAAGGCGCGGAGCTCGGGATTCAAACCTATGCCGGACTGAGTATTACCGGGGCGGTGGGCACGGTTTATTCGATTGAGTACAGCACCGATCTCCCCCAAACCAACGACTGGCGTTCCCTGGCGTTTCTGCGATTGCCAGCCCCCAATTATCTTTGGGTCGA
>DATDCV010000075.1:0-9639 GCA_036524155.1 Verrucomicrobiia bacterium | reverse complement strand
CTCAACGCCAATGGAGCCGCAAACAGCAGCACCAGGGCTCCCCACAGCCCCAGTGCTGTTGCCACCATCGCAACTGTGCGAGCTATGCGTCTGTCGCCGCTCGTCCGGTTCATGTTACGGTAAATGCATTCAAAAGCAGCCCAGGCAAACAGGCCGGGTCAGCATATCAGCGGCAGGTCTTTGAGCAACCTTCGCGAGTATGCTCGAGCGAGAACCGGGCGTCCCGGCTTGAGCCATTTGGCTCGGCACGAGCCGGTGGGATTCCCATTCCTTAGTCTTCAGTCTTTATGCTCGCTTTTCGACCACGCCGCTCAAAACGAATGAGATTTATGGCTCCGGTCGAATAGCCGCTCTTGGTTGGGCGATGGCAGACGCTGTGACACCTGAATGTTGCGGCGTTCGACAACGTAGGCCAGCATTTCGCTCATCGTCAGCTTCCGTGTGCCCGGACCCGCACGAACGTAAAATGATTCCTGTCCGGCATCGATCAGGAAAGCGGGCCCGGCGGCCGGGGAGCATTCAATGAGCAAGACCTTCAACTCGCCCACCGGATAAAGGCCAAAGCGAACATTGGCCGAGTGCTCCGCTCCCAGGTGTTGTTGGAGAAGGTTATTGACGTGCAAAAGGTACTTATCCTCATTTTCAAAACCATCTGCCCCAATGCCCAGCGGGACCCCTTGGTTGTCGACGCCCACAAGCAGGCGCCCACCGTCACTGTTTAGAAAAGCGGCAACCGTCTTCAGCCAGGCGATTTCGACGCCGTGATTGACCTTGTTCTCTTTGAGACTCCAGCGAAGTGTCGACTTGAACTCGGTATGGTCATTTTCACCTTCTGCAATGATCTGCTTGATGCGCGGCTCAGGCAAAAGCGCAGATGCTAAGCGGCGGCGTTCCTCCTGCAGTTGGACGTGGCGTCGAACCCGAGCGCGGACCTCGGCGGGATCGAACGGCTTGGTGATAAAATCCACGGCACCGAGCTCGATGCCCAGGGTTCGGTCCTGTGGGCCGTCCAGGCTCGACAGGAAGATAATCGCCAGGTCCTTTGTGGCATCATCTGCGCGCAGCTGACGACAAACGGCAAAGCCGTCCATCTCAGGCATCATAACGTCAAGCAGCACAACGTGAGGATTCCAATCACGCGCCAGTTTTAGTGCATCAGCGGCCTTGATGGCGCAGATGAGCTGGTAGTCGCTGCCTGACAGAGCCGCGCTCAGCACATCAAGGCAACTCGGCTCGTCGTCAACCATCAAGATGGCTGGCTTGTCGGACATCGCCCCTGACTTTTTTACCGGGTGTTTCGCGCGCGTTCAACCACATTCCATCAAAATTAATAGTGGTGTCACAGCGGTTGCCGATTACGCTGAATGTAACCATTTCGGATGCTTGTGTCGGCCGGTACGAAATTCCACCCCAACCCATATGGCCCACTGCTGGACTTAAAATCACGATCGCGCGCGAAGGAAATTCGATCCCAGGCTGGTGGCACTAGTCGATGGCGGACCTGTTTGCATATCGGTCGATGCCGGTGCAACGTGGTCAGTGACCAGCGCACACAGCGGATATTTCTGGACCAGTGTGGCATCTTCAGCCGACGGGACCAGGCTGGCGGCAGCCAGCTTCGACGCCAGTCCCAACGGGATGATTTTCACGCCAACGACACCGACCCCGAGGTGCTCTGGCTGATCATCGGCGCGCCGGAGGAGCTTGAGTTTTTGCAGGGCTCGAAATCCAAAATGATTCGATCTTCGCCCCGACCGTAATATCCCAACTGAAATTCCCCCTTGGCGAACTCCGGATCCCACCGGAAGCGGTTCAGGAGTTCGCGGATCTGAGACCTGTTTCAGGGTTCATGTTGTGCGGGTCTGCACAACACAGGAATCTGAGCAGAAAGTGGCGTTGGACGCTCTTGGGACGCTTTTACCCCAAAAAGGGCCAAAAGTGGCGCGCCCGCCGCGACTCGAACGCGGGACCCTCTGCTTAGAAGGCAGATGCTCTATCCAACTGAGCTACGGGCGCAACCTTCGGGAAACGGACACAAACCGGCTTGTTGAGCGAGTCTCCCAAATCGCCGGTGCATAACATTTGTGCACCGCTCGATGGGTGATAATGTAAACCCATTCGCACTTATTGTTATGCGAAAGCTTGCCGCAGGACGCCCGAAAAGTCGAGCAGCCAGATGGGAAGAGAGTGGGCACCGGAGCGGCATCGCGCGGGGCTCGTTTGGCCCGCCCGCTTAGAGGCGGGTTTTGGTGTTGGCGTAAACTCCCGGCTTAACCGCCCGGGGTTCCGCCCCGGTATTGACGAACTCGACCGCTCCCCGGCATTCGACTCCGGGCGGGAATATGAGCGGTCCGGAGACCTTGAGAGAATCGCAACGGAGCAGGGACGGTGCGCCTGTCTCAAAGGCTGCCTCGAATTCCGCCATGAGTTTGTAGTGTTTGCTGTCGAGCTCGACGATAGGGGGCCGGCCGTGACGCGACTCCTCCAGCACCAATTGGAAATCATCAGTGACGCGATAGGCATCGGATCGCAACACCAGCAGATCGCTGGTGGTCTTGACCGGCGCAAACCGGCTGCGCGGCACAACGATCGCTCCGGACTGCGCAAAACATTCGATCGCCGCCCCCATCGCGCTCTCAATTTGGAAGACCCCGGGCGATCGAGAGTCGCGCGGATCGACGGTCTTTTCGTTGGTAATCAGCGCGAGCGGCAGGACGCCGCCGCGACCTTCCAGCTCGGTCTTCAGATGGTCAAGCCGGATCCAGAGGTTGTTCGTGTTGAAAAATGTGTATCGCTCGATGTTCTGGAATTCACGCTCATCCGTCACCGGGCACTGTGCCGCCTCGCGCAGCAGCAACCGACCGTCGCCCCGCCGGCGCGCCAGGTGACCGCCCTTCTGGTCCGCCAGCGTCCGGGAGGCGACTTCCATCAGAAACGAGCAGCCGGATTCGGCAAAATAAGACAACAGCCGCGGGTCGACGGTGGCACCGAGGTTGTCCGCATTGGACACGAACAGGAAACGAATGCCACGCGCCAGCAGCCTCCCGAGCAGGCCGCAGCCGAGCAGTGACGGGTACAGATCTCCATGGCCGGGCGGACACCACTCCAGTTCCGGATCGGCGGGCCAGTCCACCGGCGTCAACGTTTCCCTAAGCAGCTTGGGGACCTTGCTCTGCAGGAAGTCCAATTCGCCATCCGGCGCGAGCGCCGGGTATTTCCTGAGGTAATAGAGTGTGTCCGCCCGAGTGCTGAAGCTGTTCATCAGGTAAAACGCCAGGTGCGGAGCGCCCGCGCCGGCGCGAAGCCTGAGAATCTGCTTGGCGATAAAATCGAGGAAGTTTTCCGCGCCTTTGACGGGGATCAGCGACTTGACGCGGTCCAGGCCCATGCTCGTGCCCAAGCCACCGTTGAGCTTCACCACGGCCAACTGATTGAGCAACGCCCCGCCCGCGCCGGCATCCCGAGGAAGCGAATCCAGGCCCGGCAAATCCGACACCGGCTGGATCGCCGTTTCGGGAATGAGCCCGCGTTCGCCGGCGGCCACTTTGGCGACTGCGGCCAGGAACGCGTTGATCGCCGGTTCACCAACGCCGCCGGCACGCATTTTGTCTCGGATCGACTTTTCGATTTCGGGTCTCAGGGGGCGGGAGTGCATTGGGGGATGGCGGGGTTTGAATATTGGGCGGGGTTTTAGCACCCTCCAGGCATGAAGACAACCATAAGCGAGCTCATGGCCCGCTCCGGTGTGGCGTTCGGCACCAGCGGCGCCCGCGGTTTGGCCGGCGCCCTGACCGACCTGGTCTGTTACGCTTACACCGCGGGTTTTCTGCAACACCTCGAGGCCGTTGGAGATTTTCCGCGCTCGGGGGGTGAAGTTGCGCTGGCCGGTGATTTCCGGCCGAGCACCGGCCGGATTATGGAAGCGGTTGCTCGCGCCATCGAAGACCGGGGTTCCCACCCCATTTGCTGTGGGAGGATCCCATCGCCCGCCGTCGCACTGTTCGGACTTGAACGCCGTATCCCCACGATCATGGTGACCGGCAGTCACATTCCCGACGACCGCAACGGCATCAAGTTCAACAAACCATCCGGCGAGATCCTGAAGAGCGATGAGCAGGGCATGTCGCGCCAGGTGGTGGACCTTGACGGCGGGCTGTTTGACGAGGCCGGGAGCTTTGTGCGGCAGACGTCCTGGGTACGCGCGGTCGTTCCCCGGGCGCTTGAAGCCTACGAGAAACGCTACCACGACTTTTTTGAGTCAAACGCGCTGCGCGGTTTGCGCGTGGGGATCTATCAACACTCGGCTGTCGGCCGCGATGTGCTGGTTAACATCCTCTCCGGACTCGGCGCCGAGACGATTCCTCTGGGCCGGTCGGATAAGTTCATCCCGGTGGATACCGAGGCCATCCGGCCCGAAGATGTCAGGCTCGCCCAGGAGTGGGCCGCCCAACACCACCTGGATGCCATCGTGTCGGCGGACGGCGACAGCGACCGGCCGCTGATCAGCGACGAACACGGGGTGTGGTTGCGCGGCGACGTTGCGGGAATTCTCTGTGCGAAATTCCTTCGGGCCGACTCGGTCTGCACGCCTGTTAGCTGCAACACGGCGGTCGAGAAATGCGCGTGGTTCGAGCGGGTTCAGCGCACGCGTATCGGCTCGCCCTTTGTTATTGCCGCCATGAACGACGCGACGGCGGCGGGCGCGAGACGCGTCGTCGGCTATGAGGCCAACGGGGGTTTCCTCATCAACTCGGACATCGAGCGCGAAGGCCGGAGGCTGCGCGCCCTGCCCACGCGTGACGCGGTGATTGTCATCCTGAGCGTCCTGGTCTCTGCCAAACAGGCCGGAAGGCGAATCTCCGAATTGAGCGCCGCGTTGCCGCAACGGTTTACCGCCAGTGACCGGCTCAAGAACTTTCCGGCCGAACAGAGCGCTGCGATTCTAGCCCGTTTCAACACCGGGTCGGAGGGCGCTGACCGGGAGGCAATCGAGGAAGTCTTTGGCGGGCTTGCCGGCGGGGCCGCCGCGGTGGACCGCACCGACGGTTTGCGGGTCACCTTTGCCAACCAGGAGATTATCCACCTTCGTCCCTCAGGCAACGCGCCTGAATTCCGGTGCTATTCTGAAGCCGCCTCGGATGAGCGCGCCCGGCTTCTAAGTGCGCGGGCCCTCCAGATGCTCTCCCGCTTCGGCCCAGGCCTGTGAACGAATGGTCTTTCCGCTGGATCCGAGGTCCTGTCACAATGCCTTCGCCGAGGCGCTCCGGGCTCAGGTTCAAGGCAGTTCTGTCGAGGTTTTGGACAAGGGAAACCCTCCTTCGTGAACGGCGAGGGCGGACGGCCGAGCAGCATGTGTGAATTTACAGGGCTTCGGGTGGATAGCGGGAGGTTTGTGACGGGCAGCGGGTTCCGGGGGCCGGCGGCATTTATTCTGCTCACCACGAAGAGTGTACCTGGACTTTTATGGCCTGACGGAGCCGCCGTTCGACATCACGCCGAACCCGCGATTTCTGTTTTATAGCGCGAAGCATCGCGAGGCCTACAATCACCTGCTGTATGGCATTCGGGAGCGGAAAGGCTTTGTCCAGCTAACGGGGGAAGTTGGCGCAGGGAAGACGACGCTGTGCCGGGCAATGCTCGAGGCGCTGGACGACCGCTACTCGACGGCTCTCATTTTGAATCCAGTGATGAGCGCCGACGAGTTGATGAAAGCCATCGCGCTGGAGTTCGGTCTGCCGGTCCACGGCCTCGACCGGTTGGATACTCTGGCCGTGATCAACCAGTTTTTGCTGGGCCAGGTTGAACAGGGCAAGGAGAGCGTGTTAATCATCGACGAGGCACAGGACCTGACCGAGGAACTGCTCGAACAGGTGCGGCTGTTGTCGAACCTGGAGACGGACAACCGGAAACTGCTGCAAATCGTGCTGTTGGGGCAGCCCGAACTTCGGGATCGGCTCAACAACCCCCGGCTGCGCCAACTGCGCCAGCGGATCACGGTCCGCTACCATTTGCTGCCGCTCAGTTCGACCGAGGTGGGTGAATACGTGAGCCATCGCCTCCATTTGTGCGGCGGCAACGGCACGCCCTGTTTCACCAAACCGGCGCTGTGGCGCATCCGCCGTTACACGCAGGGGATTCCCCGGCTGGTCAACGCGCTCTGCGACAAAGCGCTGCTGGCGGGGTTTGTCGAGCACCAAAAGCGGATCGGTTTCCGGCTCGTGAATCGCGCGGTGCACGAGCTGGAAGGAGAAATCCAGGCATGAGTTTAATCAACGACGCATTGAAACGGGCCAAAGCCGCGCAGGAGGACGCGCCATCGCCGCCTCCCTCGAGTCTGCAGCTCCGGCCGGTGGCGGACACCGAAATCATCGCCCGGCGCGGGGCTGGATTGTTGCTGCCGCTGGCACTGGCGATTGTCGCGCTGCTGATTCTGTTTTTTGTGTGGCGCTACGCTCCGCGGGGAGATGCGGGCACAGACTCTCAGGCGTCCGTGAGCGTGAGTGAAGTGCGGGCCCGGGCTCTGCCGCCCCAGGAGGTGGTGCAGCCCACGCCACCCGCGTCAGTGCCAAGTGCGGTCCCGGCCGCAGCCCCCGAAACGAATGCCATCATTTCCAGCGTTCCGAGCACTCCGGCGGAGCCTCCGGCAACAGCCCCGGCCCCGGCCAAGTCCGTCGCAGTTGCGGCAGCCGCCCCGACCAACAGCGTGGCTGCTCCCGAGAGCCAGCCTTCCCCACCCGTCGGGCCCAGGCTGCAGGGAATTGTTTTTGACCCTGCGCGGCCGTCGGTGGTGATCAACGGCAGGACGTTATTCAAGGGCGACAAGGTTGCCGGCTTCCGGGTGGTGGCCATCGGGCGCGATAGCGTGACGCTGGTCAGCGCGGGGCGGACTAACGTGCTGACGCTGGAGGAATAAGCGAGGGACGAGGGGCGAGGTTACGACCGGGCACTCCCTGGGGAGCGTGTGACTTGTCAGCTTCGAGGTCCTTCAAAGCGCGGGCCAGATTGGCGCGAAAGGTCTCGACGGTGAAATGCGAGTCAAAGTGGGAGCGCAAGCCGGCGAAATCGGAAAAGGAGACCAATTTCAGCAATGTTCGGGCGATTTGTTCGGGGTTCTTGACTTCAGCGACGCCGGTGTAGGCGGCGGGCATCATCTCCTCGACGGAAGGCAGATTGGAGATGAGCGGCGGCAACCCGAAGGCCAGTGCTTCGATGACGCTCACCGGCTGGTTCTCCCAGTGCGAAGGGAAGCAGAGCACGTCGGCGTCGCAGAGCATCTGCACTTTCTGGTCGCCTGTGACGAAACCTGCGTAATGAATCGCCTTCGCGCGGGGATCGGTTCCGAGCAGGTGCTGAAAAGCCGTCTTTTCCTCCGGGTCCTGAAAAGTGCCGGCGATGGTGAGTTCAAACCGCAAAGGAGAACGGGACTGCCGCAAGTTGTCGTTGGCCAACAAGACCGCATCGATGGCATCGAACAGGCCCTTTTCGCGGGTGCAGTGGGCGAGGAAGAGGACTCGAACGACCGCGGGATTAGCGGGAGGGGAGGCCTCGGCTACGGCGGGCGGAGTGCGCCCGTCCCCGGGCGCAGCAACGGCCGCATCGTGAGCAGAGCTGAGATTCTCGCCTGCGAGGATTCGCACCCGGGCTTCCTGGCGCGCCAGGCGCCGGGGTAGCACCGTCCGAGTGAAGTCCGGGCAGGGATCGGGTATGCCGTTGGGGACGACCGTCAGCTTGCGGGGCCAGAGTTTTTCGGCGTTGAAGAGGTTGAACTTCGACAGGGCGATGCTCAAATCGACGCTGCCCATGAGGCGATAGCTGATCCCGCGCGTGCGGACGTTGGTGACCATTTCGAGCCACTTGGCGAGGCTGGTGGCGTGCCAATGAAATACGACCCGGTTGAAAAAGGGGCGACACAGCGCCATGACCAGCCAGTCGCGGTAGAGGGCGGCCCTTTTCCCGGGAGCGGGAACGTAGTACAGGGTCGATGCGCCATATCGGAAGCGGCACCAGATTGCCTGCAAGCAATGGCTCAACAGCGCAAACAGCTTGCCGCCACGCGCCATTCCCACATCTTCCAGGTTTTTGGAGAGCTGGGCGTTGACGTGATAGCACTGGATGTCGTAAGGCGGTTCCGGCGCGCCATTGCGGCGCTTTCGCCGGTCGCCACCGAAGCCCTCGAGCATCAGCTCCACCATGTAGCTTTGCCCGTGCAACGGCGGCGGCGTGTGCGCAAAGACTACCAGTTTCATTTCCTGAGAAGATACTAACGCCGGGCACCGTACTTGAAAGTCAAAACCCACGAGCACAAGTGGGGAGCGGGGCCACGCGGACGGCCGATCATACGTTGGCCACCTAACCTCGCGGGGCCCGTATCCGACATCCGAGAGGCGATTGCAGAACCAAGTCACTGAGGGTTTTTCGGACGTTTAGTTCCCCCTCACCCCGACCCTCTCCCCGAGGAGAGGGGGAATCATCGGCAGGGCGGTCGCATGCTTGGGCGCGCTCGGAATGTCGAAGCGTGGTCTGCATAGCTCCCTCTCCTCGGGGAGAGGGTCGGGGTGAGGGGGAATGGGCAGGTACCTTGCCGGCGGTCGGAATTCTGCAACTGTCTCCAGAAACCCGGAAGCCGACAATCTTCAGACGGCCTGCAAGTAGGCGGAGGAGGGGAAATGGCCGGTGCTGTGGGGCACATCCAGCCCATCGTTATTTTGGGTGGGGGCGTAATTGGGCAGCAGTTCGCTCAGGGCTTTTGGCGCGGCGTAGTGCAGCATGCTCAAAGAGGCCCGGAGAGCGAACCTGGAATTGCAGGCCAGGAAGGCGTGCAGGAGTGTGCTTTCGGAAGGGAAGAAGGGCTCGGTGAAAACCGAGCGGTGATAGTCGTAAGGGAAATAAATGTCATGGAAGTGGACCCAAACGCCCGGTTTCAGGCGTGGCAGAACTTCCAAAACGAGCAGGTTGACCTCGCTGCCAACACGGACAGCATGAGTCGAGTCGATGAATAACAGGTCTCCGGACTCCAGGTCTGTTAGCGTGGTGATGTCCACCTGCTGGGCCGGCTGGGGGATGAGCTTTATTTCCGCAGCGGCGCTCGCGCGCTGCAAAAAAGCGGTGGGGTAAGGATCGATGCAGGCGAACTCGGCGTGATGACCGGATTCCCTGGCTGCGAGCAGCATGACCGCGGTGGAAACCCCCGCGCCTACCTGAACCACCCGCCGGGGTCGCTTGGACGCCATAAAACAGAACAGGAAATCGGCCTCGGTGGCGCCGAAGCCAACCACCTTGTTCTCACGGCAGGCATAGTCGAAGATATCTTTGCAACGAAGCCGCTCGCGCAAGGGCGGGGGACAGCATTCGGCCACAAAGGTGAGCTGGGTTTCGATTTCTTTTCCGGGGACGCCGACCATGCTCCGAGGCTTTCGCCAATCGTGTCTTTCCCTGAGCTGGTTAATATCCGGGATGGAGGAGTAAAAGTGCCGGGGAAGCAGGTCGAAACCGCAGCGCTGTCCCGTGCGCAGGACAGCCAGGTAAGCATTTTTCGCGGCTCGACCAACAAGGCTCATTGCGCGCGGAAGGCTGGCAGGAACTCCAAGCGGTCGCCAGCAGAAACCGAATTGGCTCGGTATCGCCTGAGTCTTGGGTCGG
>DATDCV010000074.1:0-15262 GCA_036524155.1 Verrucomicrobiia bacterium | reverse complement strand
TGCCATAAGGGAAGTAGAATCGGGCCGCCGCATTTGTCCCGTCGCTGCTGCCGCGGCTTCCGGGTGAACCAGCCAGCGTCGCCACATTCCACGCCGTTCCCGCTCGCACGATCCTCCGGATGACATGATTAGCCGCATCGGCGACATAGAGCGTCCCATCTCCGGCCACAACGATTCCAGCCGGTTCATTAAATCGCGCGCTGCCGCCCGCGCCGTTCAGTGAGCCGGCCTGGCCGGGCGCACCCGCCCGTGTGCTGAACCCATACTCTCCTCGCACCGTTGTCGGCAGCCAAAAGCTCGCCAGCAGCAACGGCAGCCACAGGTGCCCGGCCAACAACCTCAACTGAACACCTCCTGTCCCAAACCAACCCACGTCCCACCCTGCCTCCACTCCGTAATTCTCAAATCGCATACAGCCAATCCCACATTTGCCATCCATCAGACCCGCGCTCCAGCTAAATCGGTCTTCATAGTTTCTCTGTCAAGAACCGCTTGACCGATTGGGGCTGGGCTCTCCATTTTTTGTCGTCTGCCTAACAATGGCTTGCGCTTTCAACTGGATTCATGTAAGGAAGCAAGGTGGCTTTTTTGCCCTTAAACGTCAGACACTCGTCGCTGGGAACGTGGGTCACGCTGCTTAGCCTGGTGATCCTTGCGGGATGCGGCCGGAACGATATTCAGGTGTATCGGGTGGCCAAAGAGCGGGCGCAGCAGCCCCAGGCGGGCATGCCGCCAGGCCATCCCGAGGCTGGAGCGCCGGCGTCAGCGAGCCTGCCACGCCTCAAGTATTCCCTTCCGCCAGGGTGGGAGGAGGCGCCGCCGGGCGAGATGCGAGCGGCTGCTTTTCGTGTGGTGGCAAACGGCAAGCAAGCAGACGTGGGAGTAGTGCCTCTGCCTGGGCTTATGGGCCGGGACCTGGAAACTGTCAATCGCTGGCGCTCGTCGGTGGGTCTCGAGGCGGTTAAGGAGGAGGAACTCCCGAAGTTGGCGGAGTCAGTTGAAATCGCGGGGCTCCCAGGCCAGTTGTTCGACCAGGGCGGAGAGAATCCGGGTTCCGGTGACAAAACGAGGATTCTGGCTGCGATCCTGAGGCGCGAAGGAGTCGCCTGGTTCTTCAAAATGTCGGGCGATGATGAACTCGTCAAACAGCAGAAGCCGGCGTTCGTGAGTTTCCTGAAGTCGTTGACATTTGAGGCTGGCTCGCCCCCCATGGCGCGCGCCGAAGCCGCGGCTCCGCAAGGGCTGCCTCCGTCTCACCCGCCCATTGGCGATGGCGCTGCAATGGGCGCCGGCACCGGCCCTTCCTCTCAGCAAACTAAACCGGTTTGGCAGGTCCCCGCCAATTGGAAGGAAGCCAATGCGGGCGGTTTCCTGGTCGCCAAATTCATCGTCACCGGAAACGACAACGCGCGGGCTGACGTTAACGTCAGCATGTCGGCCGGCGAAGGCGGAGGGGTGGCCATGAACGTCAACCGCTGGCGCGGGCAGCTCGGCCTGGGTGAGTTGGCGGAGCCTGAGATCCACAAGCTCTTGACTCCCCTTGACACCGCGGCCGGCAAGGCAGTTTGCGTCGACCTGAGCGGCAAGGATGCGCGGACGGGCCAGAAAGTGCGGCTCGTCGGCGTGATCATACCGCAGCAAAGCCAGACCTGGTTTTACAAACTCATGGGCAGCGAGCAGTTGGTGGCGGGCGAAAAGGACGGTTTCCTGAAATTCGTGCAGAGCGCCAAATCGAGCTGATGAAAACGCCGAGCACCATCCAAGCCAAAGGCCGGGGTCCCGCGCCTGTCAAAGTCAGCAGGCAAAAGCCGTCCCCGCCAACTCCGTCGGACGCTGGGCGGATGGGCAGCTCTCCGCCCCGTGAAGCGATGCTCGATTCGGCGCTGACGCACCTGATTAACTTCTTCACTTCGCTTAAGCTGACCGTGGTTTGCCTGGTTCTGGGCTTAGTGCTGGTGTTCTGGGGCACCCTCGCCCAGGTGGATTTGGGTCTGTACCGCGCGCAAAACGAGTTCTTCCGAAGCTTCCTGATCTTTTGGGGCCCCAAAGGGGCAGGATGGAAGATCCCTGTGTTCCCCGGGGGTTATTTGGTGGGGGGGGTGTTGGTCATCAATCTGGTGGCCTCGCATTTTCGGCGGTTCAGATTCGCGAGCGACAAGGCTGGCATCTGGATGGTGCATTTAGGCCTGATCCTGCTCTTGTTGGGCCAGTTGGGCACCGACCTCCTTTCGCGTGAGAGCGGGCTCCACCTGCGCGAAGGCGAGACCAAGAACTATTCGGAAGCGGACCGCCAGGCGGAGCTGGCAGTGATCGATACCACCGAGCCGGAGATGGACAAGGTGGTGGCGATTCCACAGTCGATCCTGATGCGGCGCAAAGAAATTCATCACCGGGAGCTTCCATTCGTTGTGGAAATCAAAAAGTTCTTCCTCAATTCGGAGGTGCAGGATCGGTCGGCCAACACGTCCTCACCGCCGCCGTCGACGCAAGGAATTGGCCTGCGTGCGGAGGTTCGCGAGCTGCCGCACACGACCGAAATGGACCGACGCGATGTGCCCAGCGCGATTATCGGCATCGTCACTCCGAAAGGGTCGCTCGGGACCTGGCTGGTTTCCGAATATATCGACGGGCCCCAGGGGTTTACGGTCGACAATCGGTCCTATCAAGTCGTGATGCGTCCGCGCCGCTACTACAAGCCCTACAGCCTTCAGCTTCGGGAGTTCCGGCACGATGTTTACCCCGGCACCGACATTCCAAAGAATTTTTCCAGCCGGGTGCTGTTGCAGCGGCCGGATTCAGGGGAAAGCCGCGAGGTGCTAATCTACATGAATAATCCTTTGCGTTACGCGGGTGAAACCTATTACCAGTCCAGCTTTGACCGGGACAACAAAGGCACTATCCTCCAGGTGGTGCACAACCCGAGTTGGCTGACTCCCTACTTCTCTTGTGTACTGGTTGGCCTGGGGCTGGTTGTTCATTTTGCGATGCATCTCCTCGGCTTCACCTTCAAAAGGAGGACCGCATGAAATGGTTTTGGAAACTGCTCCCCTGGTGTTTCGTCGCGCTCTTTGCCGCCGAGATTATCGCGGTCATGGCGCCGAAAAAAGATAAGGAGTACCACGTCCGCGAATTCGCCCGGCTGCCCGTGCTGCTCAACGGGCGCATCCAGCCGTTCGATTCCGTCGCCAGGAACAGCCTGCTGCAAATCCGCAGCACCGGGGATTTGCCGCTCGAGCAAGTTCCCTCGTGGAAGTTCTGGCATCATCCGAAAAAGCTTAAAGCGACCGAGTGGCTGCTCGAGGTGATGACCCGCCCGGAAACCGCCGACACCAGGCCCGCCTTCCTCATCCACCACTCGGAATTGCTGGGCGAACTCAAGTTACAGGACAAAGGCGTCGAGAAATCCGGGTTGCGTTATTACACGTTTAACGAGCTGAAACCGGTGCTCGAGGTCATATCAGCTCAGGCAGAAAAGGCCAGCGAGTTCAAATCCGAGCAGCAAAGCACATTTCAGAAACAAGTGCTCAAACTGGCCAACGCGTTGAGCCTTTACCAACGACTTAAGGTGACTCTGCAGCCTGAGGGCATCGACAATTTCCAACGGGAGGTCGCGATTTTCAAGGACAACCTTGGGGCGGCGCAAGCCGTCGCCCAGGCCGGCGACCAGGGGACGAACCAAAACACCGCCGCCATCCGGAAAATCGCGCGGCCGGTCAAGGAGTTTCAAACCATGGCCAAATTTGGCTACCCGTTGATTATTCCCCCGGTGGCGCCGGGCGCGTCGGGCGGGCAGTGGCAAAATGCGGGCGCGGCTCTGCTGGAGTCGATCCGGACGGGCACAATTCCTCCCGCCAGCGGCAGCTACGCCGCGATGGCGACGGCGTATCGGCAGCAGAAACCGGGCGAGTTCAACCAGGCGGTGGCACAATATCGGGAGTGGCTCGCTCCGCGCTTTGACAAGGAGATCCGCAAGGGCCGGGCCGAGTTCTACTTCAACGACGTCAAAGCCTTCCTGCACGCCACCATCATTTACATTTTCGCGTTGGTGCTGGCCTGCGGCGCCATTCTCACCTTCACCATCGGGCCGAGCCTGTCCGAATCGCTGCGTCGGTCCGCCTTTTACCTGGTGATACTCGCCGGCATTGTACATACGTTCGGCCTTGTTTTTCGCATGGTGCTCGAAGGACGGCCGCCCGTCACGAACCTGTATTCCTCCGCGATATTCATTGGTTGGGGAACGATGGTGACGGGGATCATCATCGAGCGCATTTATCGGGTTGGCTTGGGCAGCCTTGTGGCCTCGATCGCGGGTTTTGTCACTCTGCTCATCGCGCATAACCTTGCGGTGGGGGGGGACACCATGGAGATGCTGCGAGCGGTGCTCGACACTAATTTCTGGCTGGCGACCCACGTCGTGGTCATCACGCTCGGGTATGCGGCCACCTTCTTTGCCGGGTTGCTGGCCATCCTTTACATCTTTCTGGGAGTATTCAGTCCGCTGTTGTCTCAGAAACTGCGTCCGGCAGCAGCCGCGCCTTCGGTCGCGCCGGTGGAGTTTGGGAAAGCCCTCTCCAGAATGGTGTACGGGGTTGTTTGTTTCGCAACTTTGTTCAGCTTTGTCGGCACGGTGCTGGGCGGGATTTGGGCCGACCAATCCTGGGGCCGTTTTTGGGGCTGGGATCCGAAGGAAAACGGAGCCCTGCTGATTGTGCTGTGGAACGCGATTATCCTCCATGCCCGCTGGGGAGGTCTGGTCCGCGACCGCGGCATCATGAACCTCGCAGTGTTCGGAAATATCGTCACTAGCTTTTCCTGGTTCGGAGTGAACATGCTCGGCATTGGCCTTCATTCGTACGGGTTCATGGACGCAGCGTTCAAGTGGTTGATGATCTTCACCGCCTCTCAATTAGCGGTGATCGGAGTCGGTCTGCTACCGTTGAACCTCTGGCGCAGCTTCCGCACCCGCACTGTTCCTCCCTCCGGCACCAACGGTGGCGCACGCGTGCCGCAACCCGCTGCTCCGTAAGGTAGACCCGCAGGTCTGCCTCATTATCTTCTTGTTTCTCAGTCGAGCGGCAGACCCGCGAGCGGTCAGGGTTCTTGCGCACGGTTCCGAGCGAACTTTGCACTTTGAACTTTAGGCGGCGAACTTTAGGCTCCCCCCATGACGGGGTTACGCCTCAAAGATCAACCTGCCAGCGAGCGTCCGCGGGAACGTCTCATTGCCAAGGGGCCTGATGCGCTCAGCCACGCTGAACTGATCGCGATCCTCCTGCGCACCGGGCTCAAAGGTGTCAACGCGGTGGAGATCGGCAAACAGCTTGTGCAGAAGTTCGGTTCACTGCAGGCGCTGGCTCATGCGTCGCTTGAGGATCTTCAGCAAGTTAAAGGCATCGGCAGTGACAAAGCCGTCACTCTGGCTGCCGGCTTCGCGCTGGCGCGGAAAATGGCGGCAGAAGTCAACCGCGAAGCGCCCCTGCTCGACACCCCTGAGGGCGTCGCCAATACGATGCGCGAAGAGATGCGTCTGATGGATGTGGAGACTTTCTGTGTGGTGCTCGTGAACACCCGCCGCCGGCTCGTTCGCTGGGAGAAGATATCGGATGGCATTCTCGACTCGATCCTGGTTCACCCGCGAGAAGTCTTCAAACCCGCCATAACTGCCAATGCCGCAGCCATCGTGCTGGTGCACAACCACCCGAGCGGCGATCCGACGCCTTCGGAGGCGGACATCAAAGTGACGCGGGACCTGATCCGCGCCGGGCAATTGCTGAAGATCGAGGTGCTGGACCACGTTATCATCGGCAAATCAACCCCTGACCGCCCCAGGGACTTCGTCTCGCTGCGCGAGCTCGGATACTTTTATAGCTGATCGACTGACCGCGGTGGCGGCGTTCAGGCGTTGTTTCGTCACTCGGCCTGGGTGAGCCCGAAGCATAGCCTCTACCTAACCCGCAGGCTGGGCCCACGAACCCTCTGCCATCACTGATTGCCCGTTGTCTTTCGAAAGCAGCCGGCGGCCACACTGGCAAGCTGCAATGGGTCTCATGCCACATCTTGCAGAATGCAACCTCCCTTGGGTTACCGTTTCGTCGGATTTTCCGGGGCTACGGCCCGGCGGACAGTTCAGAAAGCGCCATTGCCGGAGCGCGGATTTCAGTCCGCGGGAATCCCGAATCGGGGAAGGCCTTGAGGTGCAGGTCCCTTCGAATGTTGCCGCTGACTTTGGTCCACGCTCCGCGGCGGGAATTGTTGTGAAGGCGCGGATCGGTAGACACCGCTGGCAACATCATCTTCTTCTGCTGGCCCTGTTTAAGCTAAGCCGAACTCAGATCTAGAATGTAGAGGTTATGAACATCATGGCAAAAACCGCAGTAGTAGGGTTGGTGTGCGGGCTCGGCCTTAGTGCCTGGACCGCTCGCGCCGATCTTGAGGTGTCAGGTTCGGTGACGATTCGTGCGGCGGCGGATTTCTACGCGCCGTTGTCGGCGCACGGGGCGTGGGTCGAAGTGGGTTCGTATGGCCGTTGCTGGCATCCGACCGGGGTGGCGGTGGAGTGGCGTCCCTATTGTGTCGGGCATTGGGTGTGGACCGATTGCGGGTGGTACTGGGCGAGTGACGAGCCGTGGGGGTGGGCTTGTTACCATTATGGAACGTGGGTTTACGACCCGGTGTACGCGTGGGTTTGGGTTCCGGGGATTGAGTGGGGTCCGGCTTGGGTTTCCTGGCGCGTCGGTGGTGGCTATGTCGGCTGGGCCCCGTTACCGCCGCCGGGGGTAAGAATCGACGGGCCACGGTTCGTGTTTGTCGAGAAGATGCGGTTTACGGAACCGCTGCGGGCGGGTGTGGTCGTCGTCAACAACGAGAACGTGCTCAACAGAACGACGGCCGTTAACAACCTTAAGCGGGAGACCAGAAACATCGGAGGAGGCGTCCATGAAAAAGTCGTTGTTAATGAGGGACCCGGTTTGGCGGCGCTGGATAAAACAGCCGCAAGCAAAGTGCGGGTTGTGGCGATTCAAGAGGCGGCGCGACAGGCGCGAGCGCCCGAGCGGATTTCACCCAGCGGCCACGGTGCCCCGGCCAAAGAACAAACCGGCGTGGGAAGCAAAGAACATGCGCGGCCCGCGCCTGCGCCCGGGGTGGCCCCCTCGGAAACTGTCGGCCCAGGTACCAGGCCAACCCCCGACGGCCGGAATCACGCTGCTCCGAAAGGCAGCGGGCACGGGAACGAACGTCAACATAGAGGAAAAGATCATGGCAAAGACAACTCCTAAGGATTGCCTGGACCAGGGTGCGGGAGGGGGCGGCGAGCTTCGGCTGAGCCTGGGGTTGGCTGAGAAGTACTGCTTCGCGCCACTGACAAAGACGCCGACTAGCGCTGTTAACCGACGGAGGTTGCTGGTGATTAGGTGGCACGAGGAATCGGCGTTCGCGCCGGAAATCCGGTGGCGTCCCCCGCCGGATTAATCTCAAGTCCTGACAAATGATCAAACCAAACGAAAGAAAAACAATGAAACTGAAACATCAAATCGCAATGGTCGCTAGCCTGGTCTTTCTGGCTGGGTGCAGCGAGAAGGACTCCACGCTCGGTTCGGACCAGTCAAATATGCCTGCGCCAACGAAAGCGCCCGCCAGTTCCGCCAGCGCCCCCGCCGTTCCCGCTGTGCCGACGCCGCCGCCAGGCCCGACGAATGCGGGCGCGGCGAGTGCGCTCACTAACACTGACAAGCCGGAGGCAAAATAGACGATGATCGGTTATGTTGGCTGCGATGCAGCCGAAAAGAACGAGTGGTTCGATGCGCCTGTTGATAATCGATGATGAAGAAAACATCCGCCGAACGATCGCGGTAGCCCTCGAGGGCATGGGCTACGAAACCATTGGGGTGGGGGACCGAGCGGGGGCGCTCAAACAACTCGAGAGCGGCAACATCGATATCGCCTTGCTGGATCTGAAGCTTGATGGCGAGAGCGGCCTCGATTTGCTGCCCGAGTTGTTGCAGTTCGACGGCCGGCTCGAGGTCGTGGTGTTCACCGCCTATGCTTCGGTCGAGACCGCGGTCGAGGCGATGCGCCGCGGCGCGGCCGATTATATTCCCAAGCCGTTCACGCCGGAGCAAATTCGCCGCGTGCTCGGCAAAATCACCGAGGCGCGCAAGCTCCGACGCCGGGTCGAGGAACTTGAGTTGCGGCTTTCGAGCGATTCGCCGGCGACGGAGTTGACGTCGGCGGAGCCGGCGATGCAACGCGTTTTCGAGCTGGCGTGCAAGGCGGCTGCCACCCCGGCGACGATCCTGCTGCTGGGCGAAAGCGGCACCGGCAAGACCGTCCTCGCCCGCGCCGTGCACGCTAACAGCCTCCAGAAGGAGAATGCATTTGTCACCGTCAATTGCCCGAGCCTGTCGCGTGAGCTGCTCGAGAGCGAGCTTTTCGGCCATATCAAAGGCGCCTTCACCGGAGCGACGGGAGACACGCTCGGCAAGGTGGCGCTGGCGGAGGGCGGCACTTTGTTTCTGGATGAAATCGGTGAACTGCCGATGGAAATTCAGCCCAAGCTGCTCCGGTTGTTGCAGGAGAAGGAATACGAGCGGGTCGGGGAGGCAAAGACGCGCCAGGCCAGCGCGCGGGTCATCGCCGCGACCAATCGCAACCTCGAGCAGGCGGTCGCCGACGGCCGGTTTCGCGAGGATCTGTTTTACCGGCTTAACGTGATATCTATTCAAATGCCGCCGCTGCGGGAGCGCTGGGCAGACCTGCTGCCGGTGGCCGGGAGTTACCTGCGCTTCTTCGCCGCCCAATGCGCCAAACCTGTCCGCGGCTTCTCCGCCGAGGCCGGCCAGGCGCTTCAGCAGTATTCCTGGCCTGGAAACCTCCGCGAATTGCGCAACGTCATTGAACGCGCCGTAATCCTCGCCGGCAGCAACGAAATCCAGGTGGCCGATTTGCCGGAAAAACTCTGGCCGACCGCGGCGGGGAACGGCGCCAGGGCACTGCAGGTGGGCGCCCGGGTATCGCTTGAAGAATTAGAGAACCAGCACATCAGCCGGGTGATTGAGCAAGCTCCGACGCTCGAGGAAGCCGCCCGCATTTTGGGTATCGACCCCGCGACGCTCTATCGTCGCCGAAAGAAACTGTGCCCGTGAGGCTTTCATGCGCACTGTTTTTTTGCATCGCCGGACCGTATCGTCCCGCTCATTTTCTTCCGCGTCGTCGGAGAGCCGGCGGAACGCGAGGGGCGGGAGGACAACGAGGAAGGGGCAGGCTGGAGGCGGCTGAAAGGCCCGGACGCTATGCTGCGCCGTCGGCTTTTGCTGCATTTGCTGCCGTTCGTGGCGATGCTCGTGGGCACCGGTCTTTACGCGATGATGTTGTTCTCGCGGTTGACCACGACGGTGGATACGGCGGTGGCGAGAAACTACCGGAGTGTGGTGACCGCGCAGCAGATGCTTCTGGCGCTGGCGGAATTCGACCGCGAGGCGTGGGCCGGGGGCGCGGTGGAAGGGAGAGACAGGAAACTGAGCGAGCACCGGAAACGTTTCGAGGCAGGTCTCGAGATCCAGCTTGGGAATACGTCGCAGCCGGGGGAAAAGGAGTTGAATGAGCAATTGGCGGCCGATTACCAGGCGTTGACTAACGCGCTGGGGAGCATAAGGTCGGCGCGGGACGCGGAAAGCCGGCACCGATTTTACGAGCAGCAGTTCACCCCCAACCTGCTCAGGATGAAACTGGTGCTCGACAAGATCCTGCGCCTGAACCAGCGGGCGATCCTGGCGACGAGCGGGAAAATCCGGGACATCACGCGCGACATGCGGCGACTGATGGTGACCGGGCTGGTGGTGGCGCTCGCGATCTCGATCTATGCCTCGTACCAACTGAGCCGCTTTGTTCTCCGGCCGATCCAACAGGTGACGCGGGCCACACGCGGGTTGGGGGAAGGGAATTTGGACCAGACCGTGCCGGTGCTGTCGCGGGACGAGTTGGGGGAGTTGGCCGTGGCCTTCAACCGGCTGGCGGCGCAACTGCGTGAATACCGGCAGAGCACAACCGACGAGATTGTGAGGCTGCATCGCACGATGGAGACGACGCTGGCATCGTTTCCCGACCCGATATTTGTGCTGAATAAGGAAGCGCGCATTGAACTGTCGAACCCGGCGGCGGGCGCGCTGGCGATGTGCCTCAAGCTCGAGGGCTGTTTGCCCGATCGGCTGCAAACTATCGCGCAGCGGACGCTGGCGAGCGGGGAGAATTATCTTCCGCACAGTTTCGATGCGGTGGTTTGCTACCGAGTCGAGGGAGCCGAGAAATTCTTTCTGCCGCGCGTGCTGACGATGCGCGACAAACAGGATGCGCTGTTCGGCGTGGCGGTGGTTCTCTATGACGTGACGCGGTTCCGGCTGCTGGATGCGGCTAAGAACGACCTTGTGGCGACGGTGAGCCATGAGCTGAAGAGCCCGCTGACCAGCGTGCGCATGGCGCTGCACATCCTGCTGGAACGAACTGTTGGCGCGCTCTCCCCCAAACAGGAGGACCTCGTTCAAACCGCCCGCAACGACACGGAGCGCTTGCTGCGCATCCTGAACGATTTGCTCGATCTCGCCCGCCTGGAGGGGGGCAACGCCGAGTTGCACCGCGAGAACGTCACCCCCGCCGAGTTGGTTGAGGAGATTGTGTCGGGGGCCGCGGAGAGTGTCGCAGCGAAAGGGCTGCGGCTGGCCACCGTGGTGGAGCCGGGCTTGCCAGCCGTGTCTGTGGATCGGCAGCGGATCAGCCACGTTTTCTCCAACCTCATCTCCAACGCGATCAAGCATTCGCCGCCCGGCGGGCAGATACTAATCCGGGCCGAACCCGCCGAAGACCATTCCGTCCAGTTCAGCGTGTGCGACGAGGGGCCGGGCATCCCCGAGCGATACCACACCCGGGTTTTCGAGCGGTTTTTCAGGGTGCCTGGCCAGGCGAGGCATGGCGCCGGCCTCGGGCTGTCCATTGCCCGCGAGATCACCGTCGCGCATCGCGGACGGATCGGCGTGCACAGCGCTCCAGGCCGTGGCGCCGCGCTTTACGTCGTGCTCGCCGCGAGCGAAGCGACCTGAAGCGCGAAAGGGCCACGGGCCCGCTTGAGGTCTGGCGCGGCTCGCCTATCCGACGAGATCACGGCCGCAGCAACCCGCGCGAACTCGGCACCAGGCCAACCCAAAGAATGAGGAACAACAACAGGGCCGCAGCGAGCACGGACAGGACGCTCCAGAGGAGGACGCGGCGGCGCTGCGCCTCAGGCGACAATCGGCGGAGGGTCGCGGGTTGCAGGTTCATGCAGCGACGGACAAACAGCACGGCGATGGACGGCCCGAATGCGACAAACATGACAGCGATCCCGGTGCACATACCCAGAAAGGTCATCCCGCTGGCAGAGCAGATGTCGCGCTGGCGTTCGATGATGTGCGCTGGCAAGGCAATGAGCAGTTCGAGGACGCTACCCTTGAGCAGGTAATTGTGCAGGGAGAGACCCACACCCTCGGGCTGTTTCGAGGCGCTGATGCGGTAGAACACCACGACCCAGACGATCCAGGAGCCGACGGCAAGGACGATAGAAGAGTGAAGCACAAACTCCATAAGCTTGTCCGGGGCACGTTCGGTGAGCAACGCGGCGACGCACAGCCCGACCGCCATTACCAGAACTCCGCACAGCAGGCCCGAGGCGCACAGCGGCAACCACAGCGAACCCCTACGCACCGGGCGACGGCTCCCGACGCGGATGGGGATCAGCACCAGCGCAAACTGGCTGGCGACGATCACCCCGAGCAGCAGCAGGCCCCACCAAAAATCGCTCCCTGATTCTGTCGCCATCCCATAGACCAGGCACGCAATAGCGGTCAGGAATATGAGCGCGTACAGGCCGGCTACCGCGAAAACCCAAAGCGGTTTGCCTCGCCCGATTAACAATTTCTGCCCCGCGCTGGCACCGAGCCCGCAATCGACAGGCCTTGATTCCGTCGCATTAGGTTCCTTCATCGGTGGTGTTCTTTCCCGAGTGCATTTGAGGATGCCCGCGCCGTGCGGCGCGGCAAGCACAAAAGGCGCAGCGACGAGGCGGGTTATAAGCCGCTCGGTTTGGATTGAGCCTACGGCGCGCGAGGTTGGAGTCGCGTTGCGTGCGTTTCACGCAAAAGGCGTGAAAATCGCGCTTCAGTTTCCCCGCTTGACCTGTTAACTCGGCCATATTGCGTAGGATGTGCCCGTGGCACTGGCTGTGCTGAACGGTATTTCGCCTGTCAGTGACGCGCCGTCCCGCCAGGCCCAGGCACGACCACGATGAACTTAGCGGCAGCGGCAGGGTGCTCTCGAGCGCTTGCTCCGGGAGGCCGTCTGTATTGGCTCGGTGGGGGGAGGGTGCGTGTGGCAACCGGGCGGCGTCGGTCTTCAGCGGGCTCCCTTTTCCGATGAACCAGGCTGCGGTAGAAAGAAAGAGCCTCCTCTCTCCAGCCCTCGGCTCCAAAGGAGGAGAGGCCGGCGGCGGCGTGGATCCGGGTTGGAAAACGCGAATTATTTTTCTTTTATAATTGACCCATGAATCGAATTCCGATAACCGATACACGCTGCTTTACATTTGACTACGACCCGGGCAGCAGGAATTTGCTGAGTCGCATGGCGCGACAATAAATGCTGAACACAAAATCATTCTTAGCGGTTGATTTCGGCGCAGGGACACTTAAGCTGGCCGAATTCGAAGTCAACGAGGCCGGGGGCCTGCGGCTGAAGCAATACGCGGTGAAATCACTCGGCGCGGAAGGGGCCCAGGAAACGGCGCGCGAAGCGGTGGTACAGAAGGCTCTGCAAGAGGTGCTGGCCGAGCGGGGGATTAAAGCCAAGACCGTCAACGTGTGCGCTCCCGGGTTCCACGTGTTCTCGAAATTCGTCAAACTGCCGCCCGTTGACGCAGGGAAGGTGACGCAGATCATCCAGTACGAAGCGCAGCAAAACGTCCCGTTCCCTCTCGAGGAAGTTGTCTGGGATTACCAGATTCTGGGTTCGACCGCCGGGGGCGAACTGGAAGTGCTGTTGGTGGCGATCAAGTCGGACATTGTCGAGGGGCTATTCCGGGTGACAGAAAGCGCGGGCCTGCACCTCCAGTTGACGGACGTTTCGCCGGCGGCGCTGACGAACGCTTTTCGGTACAATTACGGTGAGCTGGAGGATTGCTCGATGCTGCTGGATATCGGCGCGAAGACGAGCAACCTGCTGTTTTTCGAGAAAGGAAAAGTTTTCTCTCGCAGCATCAACCTGGGGGCCAACTCGATCACCCAAGATTTCGCGAACGAATCGAAGAAGAAGTTCGACCTGGCGGAGAAGATCAAAATTGACGAGGGGTTCGTGAGCCTCGGGGGCGCTTACGAAGAGCCTGAGAACCAGGACCAGGCGGCGATCTCGAAGATCGCGCGACAGTTCATGACCCGGCTGCACATCCAGGTGAACCAGACGATGCAGTTTTATCGGGGCCAGCAGGGCGGTTCGGCGCCCGCCCGTTTGTTTTTGTCCGGGGGCGCGTCGATCATGCCATTCACGGCGCAGTTTTTTGCGGAAAAGCTGAATGTGCCGGTGGAATATTTCAACCCGCTGCGAAATATCCAAATCGACCAGTCGGTCAACCTGGAGGACCTGGCGCGGGTGGCGCACTCGCTGGGGGAAGTAGTCGGCTTGGGGCTGCGCAACCTCGCCCATTGCCCGGTGGAGCTGAACCTGATGCCCGAAAGCACCCTGCGGTGGCAGACGTTCAACCAAAAGAAACCCTACCTGATGGCGACGGTGTTCAGCATGGTTCTGGTGCTGGCGGCGATCAGCTTTCTCTTCGACAAACTGGCTGCGGGCAAGCAGGCGACGCTGGACAGCCTTAAACAGCAGATCGAACCGGCGAAGCAAAAACAGCAATCGTTCGACCGGGCGCTCGCCGATCTCAAAAAGAAACAGAAAGAAACCGAACAGATAGTGTCCTGGCTGGACGACCGGTATTACTGGGCGGACGTGATGACGGATCTCCGGACAGTGCTGGTGAAAGTCGAAGGGGACATGAAGAACCGGTTTCGGACGGACACGGGCGTTTGGATCGATGAGTTCATCACGGCCGCACCTCGGACGGACGAACCGGCGGCGTTGGCAACCGGGGACACGGGGACTCCGACGACGACGCAGAGTTCCGTAGAAGCGATGATGGCGTTCCGTCGGCGATATGGTTTGTCGGACCGCGGCGCGGCTGCGGGGCCTCCAGCGGTCACGCCGGATGCCACCACGGTCGACACGACCGGAGGCGCGGGGGCGCTGACTCCCAAGAAGCGGAAGGGCGGCACGAACGAAATTGCATCGGTGACGGTCAAGTTCCGCGCGGTCAGCCTCAAATCGGTCTCACCCGACGCCAACACGGAGATCTTTTTCTCGGTGTTGAACGAAATCAGAAACTCGCCGCGGTTCGACGCGGAATACACCGACGACGATAAGAAGGGCATTAGCAACGACGAACCACCGGGCACGTTCACATTCGGGATCATCGTGGGCCTGAAGCGGCCTTTGAAATTATGATCGGCAAGGCCTGCGTGAGCACTTATTGGGAGGCAGCGGCACCTGCGGGCGTCCGCAGCCGGCTCGCCCGAGCGCACTATCAACTCTCGACTCTCGATTAGAATGTCCTGGATCAAGCGCAATTTGTTTTTCTTCATCGGCAGCATTGTGGCCCTGGTGTTGATGGGGCTGGCTGGCTGGTCGAGCTACGCGAAATGGCAGCTCAATAACAAGATCCTTGCCGACCTGAAGGCGAACTTTGAGGAGCTGCGGGGTCTGACGACCCGGAATCCGCACCCCGGGGATGGGAAGATCAACAACATTCAGAATGCCAAGGACCAGCAATTGCAATACAGCAACTACATGGCCAGGACCCGGGTTTACTTTGAGCCGATCGAACGTCTGCCCTCGTCCGAGGATGCGCCGAAGCTGACGGATCGGGACCTGACGACGGCGCTGAGCAAGACCATCGATCAGCTCCAAAAACAGGCCACCGTGGCGAGCGTCACGGTATCGTCAAACTATTATTTCTCGTTTGAAGCCTTGCGCGGCAAGGTATCGTTTGATCCAAAAGGCCTGCTGCCGCTGGCGACGCAGCTAGGCGAGGTCAAAGCGATTTGCGATGTGCTGTTCCAGGCCAAAGTGAACGCCCTGGAAAACATCCGCCGCGAACGGGTGGCCAGCGAGGATTCCCTGGGCGGCCTGCAGACGGACT
>DATDCV010000073.1:0-3855 GCA_036524155.1 Verrucomicrobiia bacterium | reverse complement strand
TAAACCGGGGATGACTGACAAAGCGAAGGGCTGCTGGCGCCGGCGCACGGACTTCAGTCCGTAGCAACGTCCACCATCAAGGGGCTTCCGCATTCCGAACGTAACGGTCGCTCGCCCATCGCTGCGGACTGAAGTCCGCGCGCCCACCTGAAAGCACATGGGCATAGCCCCAGCCGATGTGGCCGCCCTTCCGGCCTACTGCCTTGCTTCGAGGAACGCTTTCAACTCCCCGGCCGCTTTTCCGCCGAAGCCCGGCACTTCGGCAATCTGTTCGACGCTTGCCATGCGGATCCTTTGCACCGACCCGAACTTCTTCAGCAGTGCCGCTTTCCGTCGGTCGCCGATGTTGGGAAATTCATCGAGGATGCTCTCGGAAATTTTCCGCAACCGTAGTTCCGCGTTATAGGTATTGGCGAGCCGGTGGGATTCATCGCGGACACGCTGCAGCAGCTTGAGCGCGCCGCTGTCGTCCGAGAGCCGAAGCGGCTCCTTCGCGCCGGGGCGATAAATCTCCTCGAACTCTTTGGCGAGGCCGATGACCGGAATCGTCGTTAACCCTAGTTTCTCAAGCTCCTCACAGGCCACACTGACCTGGCCTTTGCCACCGTCGATCAGAATGAGATCCGGCAGATGAGACGCCCCTTTCCGCGGCAACGGCCCGGGCGCACGGTGCGCCGTCGCGTCCGCTGCCGCCGCGTCGGTCTCCGGGCCTTTTGCCGCCTTTCCCCGAACGGCCGCGCTCACATCATCCACCACCCGTTGCAGTTCCTGCGCCACCGCTTCCCCTTTGTCCGAATCCGCACTCACCTCGACCACTCCCCTCGCCGCCACGGACGATGAACTGCCGACCGTGGATTGCGGAACCGGAACGCTGACCTTTGGGCCTGACACTTGGGACTTCGGCCCCCTCCCCATCTCCCTCAACACCCTTGAGTACCTGCGCCGGACTACCTCGGCAACTGAGGCGAAGTCGTCCTGACCCTCGACCGTCTTGATTCGGAACCGGCGGTAATTAGAGCGGTCGGGCCGCCCGCTCCGAAAGCTGACGAGCGAGGCCACCTTGAACGTGCCGCTGATGTTGGAGATATCGAAACCCTCGATCCGCTCGGGCGGGCCAGCCAGGCCAAGCACCTGCGCCAGCTCCGCGAGATCGCGCTGGGGGTCGATAGCCGTTGGGAGGCTATAAGGAACACGCTCGAACCGATTCACCTTGCGGGTGGTGCGCTGAAGATCGGTCAGCAGGTCCCTGAGTTCGGCCGCGCGCTCGTATTCCTGTGCCGCCGCGGCTTTCTTCATTTCCTCACCTAGTTGGTCGCGCATTTCCTCGCATTGGCCTTCGAGGAAATCGCACGCAGCCCCCACCTGCTCGAGATACTGCTCCCGGGTGACGTTGGCGATGCACGGCGCGGTGCAATATTTCAAATGAGCGTACAGGCAATGCCTGTAATCTCGCTCGTTGGGAGTCAGCGGCCGGCAGCCGCGCAAATGATACTGCCGCCGCACCAGCCCGAGCGTGCTGCGCAGCGCGCCGGAATTCGGGAACGGGCCGAAATAACGCGCGCCGTCATCCTGCTTGAGGCGCGTCAGGGTGAAGCGGGGAATCGGATCATTCAGATTCACCTTAAGCAGCAGGAACCGCTTGTCGTCGCGGAAACTGACGTTATACCGCGGATGAAATTCCTTGATGAGCTTGCCTTCCAGAAGAAGCGCCTCGGGCTCGCTACGGACAACGTGAAAATCGAAATCATGAATCGCGTCCGTCAGCGCTTTGAATTTCAGGTCCCATCCCATCCGCCGCGAAGGCTGAAAATACTGGCTGACCCGCTTCCGGAGGTCCCGCGCCTTGCCGACATAGATCACCGTCCCAAACCGGTCGCGCATCAGGTAGATCCCGGGCTTATGCGGCAAGCTGCCGAGTTTCCGGCGTATGTTTTCCGCCACGGGCATGGCTGTCTCAAGCTACAGCCTGAGGGTCGCAGGTGGCAAGCGAGACACCCTTGGCCTAGACCTCCATCACCTGCTGATACTCGGGGACCATGACTTCGGCGCGGGGCTTCATCCCACGCAGCGTCTCACCGAAGGCCAGCGCCTGGGATTCCTCACCGTGGACAACGGCGATCTTCTTGATCTTGCCGCCGATCCCATCGACATAGCGCCGCAGCTCGTTCTTGTCCGCATGGCCGGAAAACGAGTCCAGGGAGCCGATCCGGGCTTTCACGGCATGGGGTTCGCCGAAAATGTTCACCGGGTTTTGGCCGGAAAGGATCTGCGCCCCCAGCGTGTGCGCAGCACAGTAACCGATGAACAGAATCAAGTTCGCCGGGTTGCCTATGTGGTTCGCGAGGTGATGCCGAATGCGGCCTGCTTCCGCCATCCCCGACGCGCTGATGATGATCGCCGGTTCGTGCAGATCGTTCAGTTTCATCGAGTGCGCCACCTCCCGGATATACGTCAGATTCTCCATGCCGAAGGGGTTCTCTTTTTCGCGCAAGAACCGGTAGATGCTTTCGTTGAAGCATTCCGGGTGCAGCCGGTAAACCTCCGTGGCGTTGACGCTCAGAGGGCTGTCCACAAAGATGGGCACGCGTGGCAACTGTCCCGCCAGCGTCAGTTGGTGCAACGTATATACAATCTGCTGTGTGCGCCCAACCGAAAAGGACGGGATGATCACCTTGCCGTTGTTTTGAAGGGTCTCCAGCACCAACCGACTGACCTCGCTGTTCGCATTCCGCTGGGCGGTGTGCTCCCGTCCGCCGTAGGTGCTCTCCACCTGCAGGTAATCAACCTCGTCGACCAGTTCGGGGTCCCTGAGGATGTCATCGGCACCTCGCCCGACATCACCGCTGAAAAGGTACCGATATTTCCGGCCGTTCTCGCGAATATCCAGAACCACCTGGGCAGAGCCGAGAATGTGGCCTGCGTCGCGGAAGGTAACCGCCACTTCGTCAGTCAGCCCGAAGGGACGATCGTAATTAATTGCTACGAACTGGCGCACGGCTTTCTCAGCGTCCGTCGCCGTGTAAAGTGGTTCGACCGGAGGCAGGCCGCGTTTGGCCCGTTTTTTCGAGACAAAGGCGGCGTCATCCCGCTGAATTTCGGCTGAGTCCTCCAGCATGATACTAGCCAGATCCCGCGTGGCGAACGTGCAATAGATGTTCCCGTCAAAACCCTGGCGGCAAAGGTTCGGCAGGTTGCCGCAGTGGTCGATGTGCGCGTGGCTTAACACGACCGCATCGATGTCCTGAGGGGCGAACGGGAAGTTCCGGTTCCGCTCGATGGATTCCCCACGCCGGCCTTGAAACAAACCGCACTCCAGGAGGAATCGCTTGCCATTGAGCTCCAAAAGGTAGAGCGAACCCGTGGTGGTTCTGGCCGCGCCAAAAAAATGAACACGCATTTCCTGAAGAATGATCGGCCAACGGGCAAAGTCGAGGCAGAACCGCTAGCCTCGCGGCTCAAACTTGCCGATAAGTGATCCGGGCTTTGCCGAGGTCATAGGGAGACATCTCGACGTTCACTTTGTCGCCGACGCTGATACGGATGAAGTGCTTGCGCATCTTCCCGGAAATATGAGCCAGTACTTCATGCCCATTCGGCAAAGCAACCCGGAACATTGTTCCCGGGAGCACCTGCGTCACCGAACCTGTGAGTTCAATCGGTTCTTCTGTGGCCACTGCGACTCAATCGATGAGTAGCCTTATCTCACTGATCCAATGCCTGGTCAAGATTGTTTCACGACCAACCGAAGCCTCGCAGCAATTCTCATTTTGGCGTGGCGTGGGCGTCTCGCCCGCGAGTTCCTGGGGCGTCCCCGCCCCTTTTGGCCTCGATCGGCGGGACGCCGACCGAACTCGC
>DATDCV010000072.1:0-3932 GCA_036524155.1 Verrucomicrobiia bacterium | reverse complement strand
GCAGCCGGCGAAGCTGAAAATCGCGACAGGCGAGGCGAAAGGCAAGATTGCGTACAATTACTACGCGGAGCAGCTTTACGATCCTCGCTGCCATGTCATTCAGGCCGTGGACGAGTCCGGCCATCCTATCGCTACGCTGGTCAATTACGCGATCCATCCCGAGGTGCTGGGTTGTGAAGTGGGGATCTGCAGTCCAGATCTCGTCGGCCCCCTCTATGACCGACTGGGGGCGGGCGGGGGCGGCACCGGCATCTTCATGAACAGCGCCCAGGGAGGGATGGTCACCGCTGATAACCGGTTGCCCGAAGGCAAGGAGGGCCGCACTTGGGCCGAATGCCAGCGCATCGGCACTTTGCTTGCGGACGAAGCGTTGCGCATCATCAAAGACGCGTCGGAGCAGACCTCCCCGAGGCTCTTCTGCGCCGCGCGCTCGCTGACTTTGCCCGTTGACTCTACCTTGATGCGGGCGCTACTGAAAGAGTTGCCCGGCGGCCCCGGAGCCAATGCCGGCAGCATCACGACGCAGCTTAACCTGGTAAACATCGGCAACGCGCAGATCCTGACCATTCCCGGCGAGGCCCTGCCCAATATCGGCTACTATTTAAAACGCAAAATGCACGGCCAACACCGTCTGCTGTTCGGCCTCACCAACGACGCCTTTGGCTATATCCTAACCAAGGAGGATTTCGACAGCTTCAAACGCTACGCTTACATCACACGCACCAGCCTCGGGGAGCGCACGGGCGAAATCCTGGTGCAGGAATCTCTCAGGCTGGTCACCGACTCGCCTTCGCCGGAGTGAACGGGTAATTAGAAAGCAAGAACCGGATAGAATTGGAGGGAGGCCGGCGTGTAGCTTAGGCTCATGAGTATAAGGGATTCGATAAGCGACACTCGACCCCGTGCGCATGACGAACGCTGGCTGGCACTCGCAAACCACACTGGCGGTCCGGACGCCTTTTACTACGGGGTCAAGACCACCGGCGTTTTCTGCCGACCGAACTGCCGTTCGCGGCTGCCCAATCGCCAGAACGTCTGGTTTTTTGCCACGCCTGCCGAAGCGCTGGCTGCGGGTTTTCGGCCCTGCAAACGGTGCCAACCCGGGGGCACGGACTGGGAAGAGGCACTCAGCGAAAAGGTCTCCCGGGCCTGCCGTTTAATCGAACAAGCGGACGACCAAGGCTCGCTGGGGTCCCTGGCGAAATCGGTCGGGCTCAGCGTGTCCCACTTTCACCGCCTGTTCAAACGCTGTCTGGGAGTGACGCCGAAAGCCTATAAGGCAATGCACCGGATGAACCGCTTCCGACGCGAGCTACATCGTCGGGAGGACGTGACCGCCGCCTTATACGGAGCCGGATTCGGCTCCGCCAGCCGCGCCTACGACGGAGTCGCCGCGAAGCTCGGAATGACACCCCGTCAATACCTGAAAGGAGGCCCCGGCGTGGTGATCGCGTTCGCGCTTCAGAAAACCTCGCTTGGATGGCTGCTGGTGGCCCTGAGCGAACGCGGCGTTTGCGCCATCGAACTCGGCGGTAGCGCCCGAGAGTTGCGGGATCGGCTCGGAACGCACTTCCCGCACGCAACGCTGCATGAAGACAGATTCGATCTCGCCGGCCCCATTCGAAGGGTCGTCCGGTTCCTGGATGCCCCCAAGGAGGGATTAAGCTTGCCCCTCGATATTCGCGGAACGGCCTTTCAGCGCAGGGTCTGGCAAGCACTGCAAGCAATCCCTCCCGGCAAAACCCTCAGCTACCAGGCCATTGCCCGCGAAATCGGCCACCCCGGCGCAACCCGGGCCGTCGGCAGCGCCTGCGCGGCCAACCGGCTCGCCCTCGCGATCCCCTGCCACCGTGCCGTACGCCAGGACGGAACACTTGGCGGCTATCGTTGGGGCGTCGCCAGGAAACGCGCGCTGCTGGATCTCGAAAAACCCGTGCCGGGCACATCGATTCACCACGGGAAGGCTATGGGGAAGAAGCAGCGGAGAGGACGCGGTTAGGCCGCTTCGCTTGCGCAAACACCTGGACTTCTGCGCTGTACCGTGGGCCCGAGTCGCCGGCGGGTCGAATTTCCTTCTTGCCAGCGGTCTGATAAAGCGTAAAAGAGGGGGCAACCAAAAGTCTGTTGGTGAGACTTTAATATGATCTACCACGACAAGACGCCAGCCGTGGAAGACGGCCCGGCTGACCAGCTTCAGGTTTACCGGTTACCGCACCCCGGCGGCAACCGGGAGGTGAACCATCGGCCTGTCCGCCTAAAGGGCAAGGCCGCAGCGCCTTCCCTCGCACTTTTCGACAAAGTGCGGGCGTTCAAGAGCGCGGCGCAAATCCGCGCACTCGGGTTGTACCCATATTTTCGCACCATATCTTCCGCCCAGGACACTGAGGTGCTGATCGAGGGCAAAAAGGTTCTAATGCTGGGCTCGAACAGCTACCTGGGCCTGACGAGCCACCCGAAGATCAAGGAAGCAGCGCGGAGCGCGGTTGAGAAGTACGGCACCGGTTGCGCCGGGTCTCGGTTTCTGAACGGGACACTCGATATCCACCTGGAGCTGGAAGACACGCTGGCCAGGCTGGTCAACAAAGAGGCGGTGCTGCTCTACAGTACGGGTTTTCAAGTGAATTTAGGCGTTATCAGCGCCCTGGTCGGGAAGGGCGACTACGTAGTCGGCGACAAGAGTAATCACGCCAGTATTGTCGAGGGCTGTCTGATGGCGCAGGGAAAGTTCTTCCGGTTCCCGCACCGGGATCTGCCGGCGCTGGAAACCCGCCTGCAACAATTGGATCCCCAGGCAGGCAAGCTGGTCGTCGTCGATGGGGTGTTCAGCATGGAAGGCGACATCGTTCAACTCCCGGAGTTGTGCCGCATTGCGGGCCAATATGGAGCCGCGGTGATGGTCGATGACGCCCACGCGATCGGCGTTCTGGGCAAGAACGGCGCCGGCACGTCGGCGCACTTTAACCTGACCGATAAAGTCCAACTGATCATGGGCACGTTCAGCAAATCGCTGGCGAGTCTCGGCGGGTTCATCGCGTCGGATGCCGAAACGATCGATTACCTGAAGCACCATTCCCGGCCACTGATTTTCAGCGCCAGCATGAGCCCGGCGAATGCGGCAGCGGTACTGGCGGCCGTCGAGATCATGTACCACGAGCCTGAGCGAATCGCCCAACTCTGGCGCAACACCGAACGGATGAAGAACGGTCTGCTGAGCCTCGGGTTTGATCTGGGCGACTCCGCCACCCCGATTCTGCCGGTTTATTGCCGCGGCCTTATGGTGGCGTTCCAAGTCTGCAAACGCTTGCAGGAGGAAGGAGTGTTCGTCAACCCGGTGGTTTCCCCCGCGGTCGCGCCGGGCCACGAACTCATCCGCATCAGCCTCATGGCCACCCACACCGAGAAACAAATCGATTTTGCGCTCGAAAAGCTGGGCAAAGTGGGCAAAGAACTCGGCGTCATCTGATTGAAGGTCCTGCTCACAGGCGCGAGCGGATTTGTCGGCAGCCATATATGTGACGCGCTACACGCCCGGCAACTGCCTGTGGCGGTGCTGCTCCGGCCTACCAGCGACCGGCGATTTCTCCAACATCATCTACCCGTGGTTGAGGTTCGCACCGGATCGATCGGTGACGTGGAGAGTCTGGAGTCCGCCCTGACAGGCATTACCCACGTCATCCACTGCGCGGGTTGCACCAAAGCCGCGCGGAACGCTGAATTCTACGAGATCAACCAGGTCGGCACACGAAACGTGGTCGCAGCCGTCAACAGCCGCGGCGACCAAATCCAGCGGCTACTTCATATTTCCAGCCTGGCCGTAACCGGACCGGCAACGCCCGCCAAACCGGCCCGGGAGGAAGACCCGGCCGCCCCTGTTTCTGAATACGGAAAAAGCAAACTGGCTGGAGAACTTGAAGTGCGCGAGCACTGCCGGG
>DATDCV010000071.1:0-2575 GCA_036524155.1 Verrucomicrobiia bacterium | reverse complement strand
GGATCGGGATCGCCATGCTGGCGATCTACCTGGCCTACAAAAAGGAGAAAGAATCGTTCGCACTCTGTCACCAGGAGCGGATGCTGGCGCTTGAAAAAGGACTGGATGTGCCGCCGTGGCCCGCTGGCTTGGTGGATGAGGCCGATGCGCCCTACGATACAAGGCGGCACTTGCTGAAAGGGCTGGTTTGGCTGTTCATCGGCATTGCCCTCGGCTTAGGGCTCTGGTCCGTTGTCGATAAAGAAGGCGCGCATTATTCTCTGTTCAGCCTCGTCTTCATCGGCATCGGCGCCGCGCACCTGATCTACTATTTTGTCGAAGGCAAGAAGCAAGCCGCGGTGGCCGAACAACAACAAACGGCTCCGGTTGCGCGCTCTTGACTGATTCCAGGTTAGCGGCGACCGTCGGGGCCTGACACTCAATTTAAGAGAGTCTATGACGGCCGGTCTCAAATCCCAGACGCCAGGCAGGCTGAAGGCCGTGACGCACGGCTATCCGCCCATCACATCGAGTGACGCCATACGCCGTAACTCGAGGTCATGGTAGCGCTTCCGGTAATGCCACAGCCGCGCCGGGCAGATGCCGGCCAGCAGCACCCCCAACAGCAGCAGCACAAACCAGACGCCGTACGGCTGCCGAACCGTCAGAGCGACGATCCCGGCTATCGCACAAACTCCGCCGAGGACACTCAACACTTGAAGCGAGAACAAAACAAAGAACCTGGACCGGCCTCTCGCTGCCAGCCAGGCAAGCATTCCGGCAAAGCACCCCAACGTCGCTCCGCCAATCCCTCCAATCAGGCCACCCGAACGATCCGACCACCACGCATCTTCAACCCAACCTGCCAGGCTCGACAGATCCTTTGAGCTTTCGATCAACTTCAACGGGCTAATATAGATTGTCCCTTGAGCTGGCAGGAACAGGTTCAGTTCCAGCCTCACGGGCGCGTTGCTGGTTCCGGTCCGGTCGAACGGCAGAATAAAGCGCCGCCACTTCGAAGTCCCGGTCAGCTTGCCCATCGGCCCCGATTGCCCCAGCGTGCGGCTGAAATAAACGCCTTCGCCGCCGCCCTTCGTCACCGGTGGAAAATAGTTCAGCATCTCCAGGTAGCCGTCTCCCTGCACGCCCTCATACTTCACGTCGCCGGTGATCGCATAGCGCATCTCCTTAGCCCCCGGCTCCGGGATTTTCAGCACACATACCTTGAGAGCTGTCGCGTTCGAGTTCGAAATTCTCAGCGCCGATTTCCCGTCAGCGACCACCGCCGCGCCGGCGCCGAGTTGTCCCGCTTGCCCTAACTTCTGCCAGTCGTACTCGTTTAGGACATGCTGTCCTCTGGCGGCAACCAGGCCCAGCCATGTAATTGCGATTATTGTCGTCTTCATTCGGAACCTTTCTTTTGCTTTTGGTATTCGGCGAGCAACTGCCTGAATGTCCCCGTATCCAGCTTGCCATCCGCAAACTGCGCCCGGAGCAAGCGCTCGAAGGAATCTTCAACCCTTTCGTTGTCCAAAATTTTCAACTTTTGAATCAGCCGGTCCAGGCGCAGACGGAGTGTCGGATAAGAAACCTTGTAGGCCTCCGCCAGGTCTTTGAGCGAACCGGAGAGCAAAATGAAGCGTTTGACGAACGCCAGGTCCTCCTCGTCCATCAAGTCTGTCCACCGTCTGTCCTGAACCGCTGGCATACACTTTGTTTATCTGGCTTAAATATTGTGTATAATAAAACGAAAGCCAACTTGAATAATATGAAAATGCAGAAAATTTTTATGACGTTCCCCGACAACAGCTTGGGATCTCGCGGTCACTGTTTTTCCTAGCGTCGCTCGGCGCGGTAAAGGAAGCTTGCGTGAATTTGACATGAACCACGTCACCTCTAAAGACTCGGATACGACGATGGCGGTTTTCCTGGATCTGGAGAACATCGCTCTCGGCGCGCGAGACGCTCATTACCCGCCGTTTAACATCAAGAAGGTGCTGGAGCGGCTTTTGCTCAAGGGGCATATCGTCGTAAAAAAGGCCTACTGCGACTTCGATCGCTACAAAGAGTTCAAGCGGAATTTGCACGAGGCTGCGTTCGAGCTGATCGAGATTCCGCACGTGCGGCAATCGGGCAAAAACTCGGCTGATATTCGTATGGTGGTTGACGCTCTTGACCTGTGCTACACGAAAGGACACGTCGATACGTTCGCGATCGTCAGCGGCGACTCGGATTTCTCCCCGCTCGTGAGCAAGCTGCGGGAAAACGCGAAGACCGTAATCGGCGTGGGCGTAAAGAATTCCACCTCTGACCTGTTCATCAGCAATTGCGACGAATTCATTTACTACGACGACCTGGTGCGCGCCGAACCGTCGAAAACGCGGAGGCAAACCTCGGCGGCATCGCCGGCCGCCAAAGCCGCGGAGGGCGGGAACAAAGGGCCATCTCCCGAAAAGGCATTTGATGAGCTCCTTGAAACGCTCGAGGCCATTGCCCAGGAACGCGAACCGGACGAGGCGATCTGGGGTTCGATGATCAAGGAGGCGATTAAACGGCGCAATCCGGGGTTCAACGAGCGCGCTTTTGGCTTTCGCTC
>DATDCV010000070.1:0-7796 GCA_036524155.1 Verrucomicrobiia bacterium | reverse complement strand
TTCCCCCTCACCCCGGCCCTCTCCCCGAGGAGAGGGAGAAGGTTTGTCGCCGGATTGCGTTTTTCAGCGCGACTCCAATCCACTCGGGACGAGGAATGCGCGCGGCAGACACCGGTCCACCCTCTCCTCGGGGAGAGGGCCGGGGTGAGGGGAAATTTGTCTGTGCCCACCGAACGTGATCAGAAAATGAGATGCGACCGACCATGAGTCCTGAGCGCCTCTGTGCTGGACGCGGGCGGGTTTTGCCTCCACCATCCGAGCCCAAGCAAATATGAGTTCCGTGCCACAAACCGCTGCGCCGACCGCCGCTGCCAAGCCCCCAACTATTCGCTGGCCGCCTCAGATCAAATTCATCATCGGGAATGAGGCGTGCGAGCGGTTCAGCTACTATGGCATACGCGGGATCCTGGCGCTCTACATCAGCGTCGTCCTGTTTCACGACCTGCCAAGAGGCAAGGCCAAAGACCACGCCACCGAGATTATCCATCTCTGGATATTCGCTAACTATTTTTCGGCTTTGCTGGGCGGCTACCTTAGCGACAAACTTCTGGGGCGGTATTACACTATTTTCTATGTCTCCCTCGTCTATTGCTTAGGAAACCTGACCTTAGCGCTCACAGTTGGGTCGCCCTGGGGGCTCTACGCCGGTTTGGCCTTGATCGCGCTGGGCTCGGGCGGCATAAAACCCTGCGTCTCGGCCTTTTGTGGCGACCAGTTCAAACCGGAACAAAGTGCGCTTCTCCAAAAGGCCTACGGCTTGTTCTACTGGTCGATCAACTTCGGCTCGTTCTTCGCATTTCTGGTCGTTCCTTGGTTGAAAGACAGGCTGGGTTACTACCTAACCGTGGGCACGTGGCCGGCGAGAGGTTTTGAGATTACGGACCTCAACAGCCCGGCTGCGGTTTGGGGATATCGGCTGGCCTTTGGGGTACCCGGTGCGCTTATGCTCTTAGCCACGCTGATCTTTTGGCTGGGACGTAAGTACTACAGGCGGATTCCCCCTTCGAGCCACACCAAGTCTACTGGATTCATGAAGGTGAGTTGGTTTGCCCTGAAAAGCTTGGGGCGGCGGCGCCCCGGACAGAGTGTCTGGGACCTTGCCCGTGAGCGGTTCAGCGAGCGCGAGGTCGAAGCCGCTCGCTCCGTGGGGCCCATTCTCGCAGTCTTCGCTCCGATAACGCTGTTCTGGGCGTTATTCGACCAGAGCTCATCAACATGGGTAATGCAGGGGGACAAGATGCGGCCGTTCTTCGCTTTCGCGACTGCAACATCCGAAGGCTTCAAGATTGGCGCTGAGCAGATGCAATCAATGAACCCGCTGTTGGTAATGGCGCTGGTGCCTCTCACGCTTTGGCTCTATCCCCGCATCGAGCAACTGCTGGGAATCCGGGTGTCACCGTTGCGGCGGATGGGAACAGGGCTGGTACTCGCCGCTCTCTCCTACGTGGTGGTAGGCGTGCTCCAAACGAGGGTGGATGCGGGGATAGAAATGAGCGTGCTCTGGCAGACTCTGCCTTACTTCATTCTCACTACGGGAGAAGTGCTTCTTTCAACCACGGGGCTGGAGTTTGCCTTCACTCAGGCCGCCGCTGAAATGAAAAGCACCATCATGAGCTTTTGGCTGGTGACTGTGGCGATTGGCAACCTGTATGTGCCCTTGATCACAAAGCTCAGAGGATTGCTGATAGGGGCTGCTGCTAACGAGGCTGGCGGCGCGGCTGTGAACGCATCGACTTTTTACCTCTATGCAGGTCTGACTTTCGCGGTGGCTATCGTTTTCATCTTGATCGCCATGCGTTACAAAGAACGCCAACTGGAACTAAGCAGCTCCCGCGCCTAATGCCCCAATAGTTTTCTCACGATCTCCGGGCCGTTCTCGACGAAGATCAGGATGACGCCCATCAGCGAGCCGCCGGCGATCACACCGGACGCGACAGGATACGTAAACTCCTCGGCGTTTTTCGCTGAGGCCTTTTGCCAAATCCAACCGCCCAGCGCGCCGAGAAAGAAAAGCAAGCTGTAATACCAGTGAAATGTCCAGGCCAGCCCGGCGCCGGCGGCGGAGGGCAGGTACCTTTGTTTGCTTGGAAACAGGACCGGAAGCAAGGCCATGACGATTCCTACCGCGGCGCCGACCTCGATGGCTGTTTTCTTGACCGGGTGCAGCTCGCCGAAGCCTTTGCTCATCGTCACCGCGACGGCGCGCCAGCTCTGCGCCGACGGCGCGGGGAATTGGTCCGAGCCGAGCACACTGGCATCCGGAACGATCACCCTGAAAGCGAGCACGGAAATCAGCGTGCCGATGAAGATCCCCGAGAACTGCGCCATAAACTGTTTCCGCGGATTGGCGCCCAGGAGGTAGCCGCTTTTCAAGTCGGTGAGCAAATCGGCCGAGGAAATCGCGGCGCTGGAAACGATATTGGCGCCCATGAGGGTGGTAGTGGCGCTGCCAGGATGGACCGCGCCAATAGTCATTTGCGTGAGCTGACCCATGGCCGTGAGCGGCGTCGTGTCGGTTTCACCCGTGACGCGACAGGCGACCAGCGCCAGCACAAACGAGAGCACCAGCGCCAGTCCCGCAATCCAGTAAGGAATGTCGAATGTGATCTTGGCGAGCCAGGCCATCGCGATCAGCGACACCACCTGGCCGACGAGGAACCATTGCATCGGCGCCTCGACGGCATCCAGCGGATCCTGGTGGTGGTCGCCGCGCCGGAACATCCGGCCCAGGTTGCGGAACGCGCGCAGGGAAGTCTTCCATTGGAAGAAGAAATTCAGCAAACCGGAACTCACCATGCAGGCGGTGCCGCCCCAGATGGTCCACTGCACGACTTGTTTGAACCCGCCTTCGGGAGAGATGTATCCCTGATGCTGCAGCAGCGGCACGTAAACCGCCCAGCAAAGCGTGCCGCTGATAAGCATGCTGAGGCATACGCGCATGCCGGTGATCGTGCCCGCCGCGATGAAGATTGGGTCCCATGTGAACATCATGGTGCGCCCCATCCAGGCCTTGCCGATTACCACCCCATTGAGTTTCTCCATCAGCGAACCAATTTGGAGGGCTTCCAGCGATTTGCTGATTACATGCAACCCGTCGGCAAAAAACGTGTTCAACGCTGCCAGACCACCGGCAATCGCCAGCCCCTTGGCCGCCCGCATGCCCTTTTCCCCGTGCGAATGCAGCGCGCGGAGAGTCTCCGCCGCCGCCACCCCGCTCGGAAAGCGGAGTTGCTCGATGTTGATCATCTGCCGTTTCATCGGGATCGCCATCGTGACCCCCAGCACCGCCAGGAAAAAGACCCAAACCAGCATCAGCCCCACCGGCAGCAAAGAGCCCGTGATCATGATCAGCGCCGAAAACGCCGAAATCAGTGTTGTGCCCGTCGAATAGCCCGCCGCGCTCGCGGCTGACTGCATGCAATTGTTTTCCAGGATGGTCATCTTCGACTTGACGATCCCGGCTCCGTGAAGGCTGCTCCAAATCGCGTACGACAGAATACAGGCGGTGATGGCGACGCCGAAGCCCCAGCCCGACTTGAGGCCGATGTAAAGGTTGGTCAACGAGAGAACACCGCCCAGGGCCGATCCCATCAGCACCGCGCGCCAGGTCAATTGCGCCATGGTGTCACCCCGGCCCCGGTAGACCTGCTCGTACCATTGCCGCTCGATTTCCTCCGGCGTCCCTTTGAACCCGTCAACGCGCAACTCCCCAGGCTCCTCTGAAGAGTGCCCCGGGGAGGGTGGCTGGTTTGTTGACGCCACCGTGCTCGAATCCTGACTCATATTAAGAATTAATCTGAGTGTCGGAATTCAGAAGGTCGGACGCGAGGCTTTTCTCCCGCCCGAACGGCAGTGGTCTACTTTTCCCGGGCCAGAACTGACAACCAGCCCAAGAAGCCGCTGAAGCATCGTTATGAGCGGCGAAAGATCCGCGAGTATCTCCACCTGGCGGATTGGATGTCAGTTGACGTGGCGTAGAACCACGAAATCTCTCCCGCTGTGCCCGTAGTGGTCGTTGGTCGGTTGAGCTTTGGCCGCCACTGATCCACCGATGAGTTGGCGACACGAACGGAGGGAACGAAGCCGTGATCCTTCTTCGTTCCCCCCGTCGCTATTCGGTTACCCGGGTTCACCCTGTTCGGGCCCGCATGCCCAGTTGGCGGAAAGAGTTGGCTGGGCGCGCACTCCGTTGCGCGCCGTCGTTTTCCTTCACCATCGTCTGTCGGTTTACGGCACCTGGAGACGGTAAAAGCGCCGGGTGTAATTCGTGGCGCGGGCGTCGGTGAACTGTGTCGTGCCGCCGGCACTCGTCCGGGCCAACAGCTTGGTCCAGCTCACCAGGTTGGTGGAGGCTTCGAGAATGTAGCGCGTCTCGGCCGCCGGTTCGGTGATGGAGAGTTGGATTCCGTCGGTAACGATTGCCGTGCCCGCGAAGGCCGGCGCCGACCCCGTGTCCTGGTGCTCAACCACCGTGAGGAACTGGTTGGCGGCGACGTTCTGCAGTTCCTGGACAATCCCCGAGGGCCACTCGATCCGCAGTGTCGCGACGTTCGTGGCATCGCCGAGGCCGAAGTGGGCCAGCAGGCCGTTCTGTCCGGCATAGCCGCTCGCGCAACTGATCTCGCGCATCTGCCAGAACGTCTGGCCGTTGATGGTTGCTTGTAGTCGCACCTTGGCGCCAATCCCGGAGCGATTCGATGCCCGGCCGTCGAGTTTCACTTTCAGCCAGTGATTGGTATTCCCATTATTGCGGTAGAGCCTGTTCCTCTGGGGAACTCCGTCCCCCACTGCAATGAAGAGGTCCAGAAAGCCATCGTTGTTGTAGTCAGCCCAGTTGCAGAAAATCCGCCGGTCAGCATCCCAAACGGGGCTTCCGGTAAGCACCTGGGTGAAGGTGCCATTCCGATTGTTGTGAAAGAGGCCATTCGGAATGCCGACGCTAATCCAATGCGCTCCGACGCAGAAGATGTCCAGCCAACCATCGTTGTCGTAGTCGCCCCAAGTCGCGCCAACCGGCGATACGTTTGTGGTGACTTGAAAGGCGGCCGTGGCATCCGCGAACCCACCACTACCCTGGTTGTGAAAGAGGATCGGGTACCTGTTGTCGAGGTCTGCGGTGTGACAGAACACGTCAGCCCAGCCATCGTTGTCGTAATCGGCCCAGATCGAGGGAAGGGCGCTGGAAGGGATACCGAGGGACCGGGTAACAAAAGGTCCGTTGTCCTGCGGCTGCCAGATGATATTGGTGTAGAACCAACTATTGCCAACGGATTTCGTGTGGAAGACGCTCAGTTCCTGCCTGCCATCATTGTCGTAGTCCACCGATAAGCAGATTTCCGTTCCCATCTGGTCACTGACCAGGCCGGCCACTTCAGCCGCGCTCATCTTCCGGAACGTCCCGTCGCCGTTATTCCGAAACAAGCAATCGTTGGCTGCGCTACCTCCCCAGGGCCGCCCTTTCGTTACGAACAGATCGACGAACCCGTCGTTATCGTAGTCGAACCACCAAGGGCAGGTGGCCGCGGACGAATCAGACCGCAACGCCGCATCGATCACGGCGGTGAAGGTCCCGTTGCCGTTGTTGCTGTAAAGCCGTTGGGCCAGCACGCCGCCATCTATGTTGGCAGTGACGAGGTCGACATTCCCGTCATTGTCGTAGTCGGCCCACGCGGCTGTCCAGGTTCGCATGAAATCGGTTGTGAATGGACTGGCGTTCACGCGACTGAAGTTGGTGCCTCCCTCGTTGTGATAAAGCGTGTTGCGGGTGCTGCCGCTTCCGATCGAATTCGCTACATACAGATCGACGTAACCATCATTGTCGTAATCAGCCCAATTCCCGGTGACGGACCCTTCCTCATCAGAAACAACCACCCCTGTCGTGATCTTGGTAAAGGTGGGGTCCACGTTAAGCGTAGTGGTCGAGCTAGTGACCGAGCCGCTCGTATTGGTTACTACGACATCATAATCTCCTCCATCGGCCAACTGAATATTGGTCAGGATGATCGAGCTTTGGGTTCGGCCGGGGAGCGGCACACTATTCAGGCGCCACTGATAGCTCAGCAGGGTCCCGGTCGCGACGACCCGGTTTCCTGTGGTCGCACCCAGACTGACTGACGGAAAGTTCGTTGGTTGGAGTGTGATAGCGGGCCGGCCAACTCCAGTGCCCATAGTTGCCAGGAGTATTCCGGCGATGAGCAGATTGAGGTTCGTTTTCATAATATTGTGAATAAATGAAATGCGCCTATCACCCTGTTCTTAGGAAAACCGCCGAGCCCATAACGGGAAAAAAGAAGCCGGGTGGAACCAGATGTTGTGCCGTTTTCATTGTTCCCTCCCTTTTCAGGGCACAACAGCCCGATAGAACATCACTTGGCTGATTTCGGTGTCGGTGAGCTGCTTGAGACCATCCGCTGGCATGAACCCTAACCAGATGTCTCCCCAATCCTTGAGATTGCCGCTTTTTTGAACCCTCGTCCATTTGTTGGGTTCCCCCGTGATATTCAACGTCCAGCCATCAATTGTACGTCGTGGAGGAGCGGTAAACCGAGGCGGTTTAAAACTGTTGAACTCGTATGCACCGATGTCCCAAGCCACCGCCCCATCCCCGTTGCCGTCGATGAAACGGGTTTTGCCGAGGATGTCGGTGGGGTCGTAGTTGTAGGCGACGACCCTTACTTCTCCCAATACGTTGGTGAATGTCCCTCCCGAGAACCCGAGGAGGTTCATCCCCGCATCGATGCAGCGTGAGTCGGGAAGGAGGCGCAAGTCACCAGCATCGCCGTTTACGAACTTGGGATCGGCATCGATGTTGCCTACGCCGTTGGCCGGAAGTGGTGTGGTGCAACAGTAAATTAAGGTGCTTGAAAACGAGTTTGCCCCGTTGGTGTTGCCAAAAACGATGGAGTTTACAAGGGCGCAGCCACCCACCCCGTAGCCATTGCCTGTCACGGTGCAGTTGTAGAGGTCACTCTCTATAGCCCCACCGGGGTAGTTTGCACTGAGTGTGGAGTTGTAGGGGGTGCTGTAGGATGCGCCTCCGCCACTACCATCAACAGCCAAATTGCCTGAAAGGGCACAGTCGTAAAGGATGCCGCCATAAACTCCGCCTCCGTCTCCAGCGATATCAATTCCTCCTTCCGAGGAATTACCATTCACCGTGCAGCGGTAGAGGGTGCTGTCATACGCACCGCCGCCATGCCCCCCCACCACGGCAAACACAGAGTGGTGAGCCGAATTCCTGCTCACGGTGCAGTCATAAAGCGTACCCCCGAACACCCCACCACCCACTCGAGCCGAATTGCCGATGAGCACACAGTTAGTGATTACGGCATAATCTTGACAGAAAACCCCACCACCTCCATCCCAATGGGCGTAGCCGTTGGTCAGCGTGAACCCGCTTAGGACAGCATGGTTGCCCAAAAACACACAGCGATTAGTCCCAAAAGGTGCATCGCTCCCTACACGATCACCCATGATGGCCGTCGCCAACGGTCCATTGACGCTCTCTAGCCTGATGGAGTTCGTAACCACAACACGGCTAAGTCCCGAACTCTCCAACTGATCCCTGCTACCCGTCGCATAAATCCCATTCGTCACCAGCACCGTATCCCCATTTTTAGCCGCATCTACCGCATCCTGAATATTCGTGGCAGCGGTTGCCCAAGTGATGTAAGGCGGCGTTGGGTTTGTGCTCTGCAACGAAACATAAAGGGTCACAGGTGACGGCCTGAACTCGTAAGCCCCGATGTCAAACGCCGCCACGCCATCACGGTTCCCGTCCCACGGCCTGAACTCGC
>DATDCV010000069.1:0-9100 GCA_036524155.1 Verrucomicrobiia bacterium | reverse complement strand
GGGCGCGGCTGGGCTGGGCGCATGGCCGGGAGCGGCGGCCGCCGGTGCGGCAGTCGGCCCGCCCGGAGGCAAAGTCGGCAGCTTGATCGTCGGCGCGGCTGAGGGCTTGGGTGGCAGATTGATGCGTACCGTTTCTTTCTTCGGTTGGACCTTGCCGGTTTCCTTCTTCGGCGGAACAGCGCCGGAGGGAATATTGGGAATATTCTCAGCCATAACGTTTCGTTCAAATAACCCTATTAGGGTAATCCGCGCATGTCAAACTCTTAAAGAATGAAATGGGACAACCCGCATGCGCGAAGCGATGCAAAGAACCAAAGACACCTTCTGAGCTTTTGGCACCCCTCTGCCGCTCCTTCGGCCTTTCCTCCGGGTCTCGGAGTTGTCGCTTAGGATGTCAGTATCGCTCCCGCCCTCCGCCCCGGTTGCCGCTCGGCCGCGGCGCTCGTTCCTCCCGGGGTCGGGCCACGTTCACCGTCAGCGCCCGGCCCTGGAATTCCTTGCCGTGAAATTGCTCGACGGCCTTCGCGGCCTCTTCCGGTGTGGCAAATTCGATAAACGCAAACCCGCGCGATTTGCCCGTGGTTTTGTCCAACATGAGGTTAACCGATGTCACCACCCCCGCCTGCGCGAAATAATCCTGCAGGTCGTTTTCCATTGTCTGAAAGGAGAGGTTGCCCACGAATAGCCTGTTTTGATTCATAAGGTCAGGTCTGCTCAAGGAAACTAAGTGAGGAGGACTGCACCGGCAGGATCACTGAATGTCTGTCTTGTTAGGTTTCACTGACAATCTGTCTTCCGACACCGACACGCTCGTTCTTGAGCCGACAGGCACTGTTTTTAACAGGCACTCCGCCCGCGGTCAACAGAAAGCTGCGTGACAGAAAAATCCAACAATCCAATGGTTCGACCCGTTCGTCTTCCGCCATTTCCCCATCACTCCGGTACCCCGGCTAGGCCTTCTCTTCAATGAGCTCCCGCCGGGCGCCGCTGAGCAGTTGCTCGATGAAAGTCGTGGAATAAACACCCCGGCGGAAGTTCGGATCCTGCAGGATCGCCTGCTGGAAAGAGATCGTCGTCTTGATGCCGGTAATCATGTATTCACTCAGAGCCCGGCTCATTTTGTCCATGGCCTCGCGGCGGTCCCGGCCATAGGTGATCAGCTTGCCGATCATGGAATCGTAAGCGGAGGGAATTGAGTAGCCGGCGTAGGCGTGGCTATCCACGCGAACTCCGCGGCCGCCGGGCTGGTAGTACATCTCGATGCGGCCGGGGCTGGGACGGAAATCATCGAAGGGATCCTCGGCGTTGATCCGGCACTCGATCGCGTGCCCCTTAATCTGGATATCGCTCTGCGAATGCTTGAGGGTCTCACCCATCGCCAGCATGATCTGGTAGCGAACCAGGTCAATCCCGGTGATTTCCTCTGTAATCGGATGCTCGACCTGGATCCGCTTGTTCACCTCCAGGAAATAATAGTTGCCCTGGGGATCCACAATGAACTCGACGGTCCCGGCATTGGTGTAGTTGGCTTCCTCGGCAATTTTGATTGCCGCCTTTCCCATTTTCTCGCGGAGCTTCTTGAATTTGTTTTCGATTAGCGGGGAAGGGCACTCTTCCACAACCTTTTGATTCCGGCGCTGGATGGAGCAATCCCTTTCGCCCAGGTGAATGACATGCCCGCGGTTGTCAGCCAGGATCTGGAACTCGACGTGATGCGGGTTCTCAATGTATTTCTCGATGTAGACCCCTGAGTTTCCGAAGGCTTTTTCCGCCTCTGTCCGCGCAGTGTGAAACCCTTTGATTAGTGAAATATCGTTGTGGGCGACGCGCATTCCGCGACCGCCGCCGCCCGCGACCGCTTTGATCATGACCGGGTAGCCAATGCGTTTCGAGACTGTCAGCGCGTCTTGTTCATTATCCACCACGCCATCGGAGCCGGGCGGGGTGGGCACGCCCGCCTTCTTGGCCAGGGCGCGGCTTACGGCTTTGTCTTCGAGCGCGTTCATCGCCCGCGAATTAGGCCCGATAAAGCGGATGTTGCAGCTCTCGCAAACGTCGGCGAAATGTGCGTTCTCGGCCAGAAAACCATAGCCCGGGTGGATGGCGTCGACGTCCGTGATTTCCGCCGCACTGACGATGCGGTCTATCCGGAGGTAGCTTTCATTGGGGGGCGCCTTGCCGATGCAGATCGCCTCGTCGGCCAGTTGGACGTGCATCGAATTCGCATCCGCCTCGGAATAGATGGCCACCGTGCGAATATTGAGCTCTTTGCAGGCCCGGATTATGCGGACGGCAATCTCCCCGCGGTTGGCTACCAGTATTTTTTCGAACATGCTTGTATGCTTTTGCCGCCACTCGCTGGAAAACCGGGCTGGAACAGGCGTCCCTCCCCGAGCGGCTCACAGTCTGACCTGCCATTTAGGCCCGCTTAGCTGGGCCGTAACTTGAACAGAGGTTGATTGAACTCAACCGGCTTGGCGTTTTCCACCATTACCTGGGTAATGACTCCCTTGGCTTCCGCCTTGATCTCGTTCATCACCTTCATCGCCTCAATGATGCACACCACCGTCTCAGGGTTCACCTCCGTTCCCACTTCAACGTAGGGTGCCGACTCGGGCGACGGAGCGCGATAGAACGTTCCGATCATGGGTGATTTGACCTCCACCTCAGTAAAGAGCGGGGCAGGTGGCGGGGGTGGGGCTGCGGCCGGCTGAACCGCCACGGGAGGTTGGACATATGTCACTGCGGGCGCATCCTCGGCGGATGTCGCCGCATTCCCGTTGGGACCCCGTTTAAGCCGAATCTTGAAACCTTCTTTCTCCAGTTCGAATTCAGACACGGAGTTTTTCCGCATCAAGTCTATTATGGCTTTGATGTCTTTAAGGTCCATGTCGACGAGTTGTATCGTTAGAGTTCTGTGCGATTGCCACTTTCTGCCACATTTCGGTTGGCGATCGGCAATTCCCTGCCTCGAGAGCGGACGCCAGAAACCACGTGTCCTGACCCCACAGTCGAACCATCACTTCAGAAGCTTAAATGCTAGACCAGAGCTGCCTTTGAGGTCAAGTAGCAAAAACTTCTTTCGCGAACGCTAAAGCCGAAATCACGAGAATTCCAACAAAAAGCAGCCTGTGGTGAATTATTTCTTAGCTGCGTTAACGTTAACTGAGGCTTCTAATGCCAGAATGTACGAAAAACCGCCGAATCCCGAGATCTGTCCGATGCAGACTGGAGCCAGCAGCGACTTTTGGCGGAATTCTTCCCGCGCGTAGACATTCGACAGGTGAATTTCGATCGCTGGCAAACCGACCGCGGCTATGGCATCGCGAAGCGCGATACTGGTGTGGGTATAGGCTGCGGGGTTGATCACCAGAACATCGAATTTGCCCCGGCTCTCCTGGATCCAGGTCACCAACTCCCCTTCCAGGTTCGACTGCCTGAAATCCACCTCGACCCCGAGTTCTTTCCCCCGGTTGCGGACCCTGGCCTCAATATCAGCCAGCGTTGCCCGCCCGTAAACCTCCGGCTCGCGGCTGCCAAGCAGGTTGAGATTAGGTCCATTGAGAAAAAGGATTCTCATTCCGAGGGCGGAGAGTAGTCACCGGGAGGTGCTTTGTCGATGTGAATTCGACGCTTCGGGCGCTTGTGGAGGGGCGAGCAGGAGTCCGAGAAAGGTGAACGCCGGCCACGCCAGCGCCGGCAGGTACAACCCGAACTCGATTAGGCTCTGCAGCGCCCAGCCCAGCACTCCGAGCCAGATGGAGAACGGCAGCCAGCCGGTAACTCGCGGGTAACCGTAAACCAGGGCCGCCACAATGAACGCGGTGTAGGCGGCAAATCCCACCCAGCCCGAATCGGACGCCTGCTCGAGGTAATCGTTATGGACGAGGCGAGCCATCTCGGACTCAGGTTTCTTGAGGGCCTGGTACGGCTTGGCGAACGTCCCGGGGCCAGTGCCCAGCAGAGGATTGGCCACGGCGGTCCTCACCGCCGCAGTCCAGTAGTCAAACCTGGCGACAACACTGGTGGCTCCTTTCCTGAAAAACGTCACGTATTTCAAGCCGAAGGCCCCCAGACCGGCCACTAGAACACAACCGACGAGCAGCACTTTGATGCGCCGGTCGAAACGCACCCGCAACAGCGCCACGAAGGCGAGAGCCAGAAGCAGCAGCCAGCCGCCCTTGGATCCGGACCAATAGAGACAGGCAACGGCCGGCGCGCCGACGGCGCCGACAAGGAAGATTCGGGCCCCGAGGGTAAGCCGCCTGCGCGCTGAGCTGATGAAACCCAGCACCGGCGGGGTGAGCAGCAAGATCGCCCCCGCGAAGGCATTCGGGTAGAAGAGCGTGGAAAAGATCCGGTCGCTGGACATTTTCTTGAGGTAATCAGGCGGAACCTCATCCAATTGGGGGTAAATATAGGTGAAGAAGTATTGGCGGGTCTGGTCAAGGCCGCCGAAGCGCTGCTCGAAACCGGTTGCGAGCGCCAGCAGAAAACCGATTGTCAGTCCCATCAGGAGACCAAAACCTGCTTCCTTGCGCCCAAGGCAAAAGCGGCCGAGGTAGAAACAGGCGCAACAAGCCAGAAAATGAATCACGGTAGGGTGACTGAGCTGAGAATCGATTGTTCTGGTCGAGGCGGCGATTTGCCAGCCCAGCCAGACCAGGGGCAGGAACAGAACCGGGGTCCAGTAATCAAGTCGCCAATGGCCCGCCAGCACCCCCACCAGGACCAGCAGACCAAGACCACCGTAGGCCCAGGAGATTGGCCAGGGGCTTCCGAGGAAAAACTCCAGGGCGTTGCCTGGCGGCGAAACCCATTTCTCCATAATCGGCGGGTTGCCGAACTTGAGCAGCGCCAGTCCGAGGAACCCTCCAAACAGGGCGCCAAAGAGCCCTTGCAGCGGCGGCTGAGTCGCCGTCCTGGAGGATGGGGGACCAGCCTTCACAAACGCAGCTTCAACAACCCGACCTCGAGCGCCAGGGCCTCCTGAACGTTGGTGTAAAGCCAGCGCTGCAACTGCTCGATTACCTCAAGATTCTCCAGCGCGTGCTCCGGTGAAACCCTCCCGGCGATCCGCTTCGTCCCTTCCAACCGCGGAAAATTCAACAATTGGTCCGTTGGCGGACCCTGGGTTGTGGATTTTGAACTTTGGGCTTTGGACCCCGGACGCTCCAACGTGGCCCACATCCAAACATCTCTCAGCCACCGTTCGACCACCACCAGCAAATCGAACCGTTGCCGGCGGTATTCGGACTCAATTGCCGCCGCCAGTTCGGTTTCCCATCTTGCGGCCAGGTCTTCCTCCGCGTCTTTGTACTGCTGCAACGGAGAGCGGGCGCTAAGCGATTCCTCGATTCGGGCTTTGGTCTCGGTGAGTCTTTTTAGAAGCAGGTCCATGAGGCGATAGCGGCCCAGCAGACTTTTCTGCTCCGCGGCCGCCAGCGCGCTGAACCGCGACAGCCAATCGAGCTCCTCGGCGGAAATCGGGCGGAGCCCCTCGCCGCCGATATTGAGCCGCAGGCACCGCGAGACGATGGTCTCCAGCAGGCGTTGAGGCTCGGTGCTCAGCAGGATCAGGATCGAGTCCGCGGGCGGTTCTTCCAGGGTTTTGAGAAAGGCGTTGGCCGCCTCTTCATTCATTCGGTCCGCCGCCACGATGATGCCGACTTTGAACCTCGCCTCGGTGGGTCTCAGGTTTATGAACTCCAACATCACGCGCGGCGGGCTGTTGGGCCTTCGGGTGATTTGCCCGATCTTGATTTGCCTAATTTTCGACTCGGGCCGGACCCAATGCACATCCGCATGGTTCCCATGGTCGATCTTCTGGCAGACCGCGCATTGGTCGCAGCAATCGATCGGCGCCCCGTTCTGCCTGACGGGATGCTGGCAATTTAAGGTTTTGGCCAGCGCCGCCGCGAATGCTTCCAGCGGCTCGATTTCGGGGCCAGTGAACAGGTACGCATGGCCTAACCGGCCCCGTCCCAGCGAACGCTGCAACAATTGGACGCCCGGCTGGTGGTTCGGAAAATCTTTGAATGCCATCGCGGCAGGAATCTAACGAGGGGGTCCGGCGATTCCAAATCCAAATCTGGCCGCGAACAACCAACCGTCGCGAAAAAGCGCATTCGGGCTCCCTTTGGAGCGGTACAAATCCGGCCCCACTTTGTAGCTGCAAAACCGGCGTGGATAGCGTTTCGTATGGGCAATCAGATGAAAGACCTCGTTACAAAAAGGGCCGGCAAACCGTCAAGCTTCAGTTCTGCCTTGCACTGGGACTGGGTTTGCTGTTTGCTCTCCAACCGGAATTCGGCGGGGTTGGTTCGCGGTGCCGCTGCCGGCCGGCTTTATCACTTCCACGAGGGAAAGGCAGCGGGAATCGAGCCTTCTTCCGCCGGTATTAATGACTGGAGCACCGTATGATGATCTTCATTTCTATCGCTCTGGCGGCCTTCGTCATCGTGGGAGGATCCTTCCTGTTCGGGCACGACGTCGACTCGGACCACGACGGTGGCGACATGGGACACGACACCGACTCCGGGGGGGCCGAAGCGACGATCAGCATTTTCTCGACGAAAGTGATCGGCACGCTGCTGATGGGTTTTGGCGCTGCCGGGGCCATCGCGGTCCATTACGGCGCCGCCTACATCATGGCTTCGATCATCGGCGTCGTATTCGGGGCGTTGCTCGGCGGCCTCATGTATCTCGTCCTGGGCCTGTTTTACAGCCAACAATCCTCGTCCCTTGTGGCCACCAGCGCCGCCATCGGCTGCACCGGCGCGGTGACCGTCTCGATCGGCGAGAGCGCCCCCGGCGAAGTTGGACTCAACCTCGAAGGTCAATACCGCACGTTTTCAGCCACGTCCGCCAACGGCAAGGAGATCCCCAAGGGCCAAACCGTCACCGTCGTGAAGAACCTCGGCAGTCATCTCGTCGTTGAAAAGGAATTCAAATCCTAACCATACAAACCAACTCCAAACTCCAAACTTCCTTCCTATGAATACCGAACTACAGGCCGTTCTCGGGCAATCGCTCGGCTCCCTGTTCCTCCCCGCGATGATCGTGCTGTTAGCCGTCACCTTCGTCATCGTCGTGCGCGTCATGGCGTCGCGTTACAAGAAGATCCCACCCAACGAGGTCGGCATTTTCTTCGGCCGGAAATACAGATATGTCGATCCCAGTGACGGCAAGACCAAACAGCGTGGCTTTCGCATTGTCGCCGGTGGCGGCTCACTGTTGTGGCCCATCGTCGAGCATCTGAAAAACATGTCCACCGCCGCCTTCCAGTTCGCCATCGAGGAAAACGACATCCCCAACCGTGACAACGTAAAAATCAACGTCCGGGGCGTGGCCACCTGCAAGATCTCAACCGCTCCCGAAGATCTCCACAACGCGGCGATGGCGTTCCTGGGCAAAGAAGCCAGTGAAATCTGCGATTTCGTCAAGAATATCCTGACCGGTCATCTGCGCTCCATTATTGGCAAGCTGGACATCGATGAGATCCTTCGCCAGCGCGACACCTTCAATCGCCGGGTCATCGAGGAATCCACGGAGGAGCTCAGGCGCCTCGGCGTCCAGGTCATTACCCTCGTGATCCAGGAGGTCAACGACGCCCACGGCTACATCGACGCGCTGGGCATGAAAACCGTCGCCGAAGCCAAGCGCGATGCCGCCATCAAGGTTGCGGAAGCCACCCGCGACCAGGACATCCGCGTGGCCCAGGCCGGTGCTGAAACCAAGAAGAAAACCAGCGACGCGGAAAAAGAGGCCCAGGTGATCGTCGCCAACAACGCCGTCTCCATCGCCGAGGCCGAACGTGACCGCGACGTGAAAAGGGCCCAGTTCAAGGTCGTGGCGGACACCGAAACGGCGAAAGCGAACCAGGCGTTGGGCATTGCCACGGCCGAGCAGGAGAAAACCCTCAGAGTGAAACAGGCCGAGCGCGACGCCGCCGAACGCGAAGCCCAGATTTTGGTGCAGACGAAAGAAGCCGCCCGCAAACAGCAGGAACTCAACGCCACCGTCGTGCAGGTGGCTGAAGCGGACAAAAAACGCTCCGTCATTCAGGCGGAAGCGGCCAAGTCCGTTGCCGTCCTGCAAGCGGAGGCCCAGAGCGAAGCCGCCATCCGGCGCGCCGAAGGCGACAAGCAGGCCAACGCGCTGCAAGGCGAAGGCGAAGCCTCGAAACTCCGGGCGACCTTGACCGCAAAGGCCGAGGGCGAAGCCGCCATCAAGAAACAGGCGCTCCTGGCCGAGGCCGAAGGCCAGGCCGCCATGAAAGGCAAAGTGCTGCTCGCCGAAGCCGAAGGCACCGCGCGATTGGCTGAGGCTCTCGCCAAAATGACCGAGGCCGCCAAGCTGATCATGATCCTCGACCGCTTGCCGAAGCTCATCGAGTTGAGCGGCGAGGCCGGTGAAAAGATTGCCCGCGCCACCTTCTCGGGCGTCGCCGCACCGCTGGGCAACATCGACTCGATTCACATCGTCGATGTCGGCGGCAACGGCAAAGGCCTCGACCAAATGGCCAGCCTGGTGCCCAACACCATCTTCAAGACCCTCGCCACCATGAAGGCCAGCGGCCTCGACTTCACCGAAGTCGCCAAGAAGCTGGGGATCGACATCTCCGCGCTCGCCAAGATGGTCGGGCCAACCCCCGGCGCGACGCAGACGCCGCAGGCTCCAGCCCTCGTTGATCCGGAGCACCGCTGAGCTCGGGAACCGGGGAGATGCAGTAACCAAACGCAGCTCATGATGGAGTGATGCCTATGAACGAGCACGGGACCGCCGCCAAGAAGCTCTACCGCGCGCTGCCGGACGCGAAGCCCTCGGCCATTGTCATCTACTGTAGTGACCCGCGCTTTCAACCGGCCTTTCGCGAGTTCGTCGAGCACGAACTCGGCCTGACCGACGGCATGACCATCCCGATTGTCGTCGGCGGCGGCGCGGGAGTGCTGGGCCACCCTGAACAATTGCCCAAGGAGTTCAAGTTCCTGCGCGAACGCCTCGAGCAATACCGCGAAATCTTCCCGACTGTCCGGCGCATCGTCCTCATTAACCATGAGGACTGCCGGTACTATGAGTCGCTCAAGAGCCGCGTGCT
>DATDCV010000068.1:0-6571 GCA_036524155.1 Verrucomicrobiia bacterium | reverse complement strand
GCACCAGCCGTATGGTCAAGGATAACATCCTGGTCACCCTGGCCATTGTGGTCGCTGTTTACATCGTGTTCGTGCTCTTCACCAAGACCAAGTTCGGGCGGCACGTCTGGGATAAATTTAAACTCAAGATGCCCGTTATCGGACCAGTCGTCAGCAAAGTTTCCATCTCCCGCTTCACCCGCACGCTCGGCACCCTCGTCAGCAGCGGCGTGCCGATTCTTCAGGCGCTTACCATTGTCAAGGAGACCGCCGGCAACGTCATCATTTCAAACGCTGTCGGTTCCGTCCATGAAAGCGTCAAAGAGGGTGAAACGATTACCGCTCCGCTGGAAGCCTCCGGCATTTTTCCCCCGATGGTTATCAGCATGGTCGACGTCGGCGAACAAACCGGCGCTTTGCCCGAAATGCTTCTGAAGATCGCCGACAATTACGACGACGAAGTCGATAACGCCGTTGCCGCTATGACCTCCCTGCTCGAGCCGATTATGATTGTGTTCCTTGCTGTGGTCGTCGGCAGCATCGTCATCGCCATGTTTTTGCCGCTCATTGACCTCATGAACACCCTCGGCACCGAAGGCGGTCCCAAGGACAAGAACGATTAGGAAGCGGAGCGGCGCAGAAGTGGAGTGCTGGGGTGATGGAGTGGTGGAGTAGTGCTGAGCCATCCCTTCGCTTCTAGCGTATCTGACTAATCGCCGTCAGCCGTTCAGGTCGCCGGTGTGAGATGGGGCGGACTGGTCTGACGAACCTGGCATTATTGCCGCATAACATAATTATCAATAGCGACTTGCACCAATCCATCATCACTTCATCACTCCAATACTCCGTTGCTCCAACACCTGACCCCCTCCAATTCTTCAGATTTGTTCAGAATTTCTGTTGACAGCATCCATGCGCGCATGTAAATACATTGTAACGACATTGCATGGGCGATGGATATACAATTAGGGCCTTATGGAGTTTGATTGGAATAACCCGCCTTTCAATCTCGACAGCTCTTTGACGCTGCAGGAAATCGAAGAAACGTTTGAGGATCCCTTCGCGATCCGGCTGTTGCCCGATTCGCCACGCTTCTCGGTTCAAGCCAGGTTTTTCAACCTCGGCATGTCCGTCAGCGGCACAGGCATCTTCAGCGTGTATCGCACGAACGGCAAACAGGTCCGGGTGATCTTCGCCCGCCCGTTCGAGCCCGAGGAACGTTTCTTCTACCAGAAAAAGATGGATCAGACGCTGGCTCAATGATGACAAATGCAACCGTTGGTTAAATGGGAAGATGTGCCGATTTTCGACAGCGAATCGGCCGAAGCCGAGTTCTGGGCCGATAACCGGCCGGATCTGCGGCTCATGGAGTCTTCGATGGCCGGTGGCAGCGAATCCGCCGAGTCGGTTACGATCACCCTGCGGATGGACCCGCGGATGCTGGCGCGGATCAAGCGGATGGCCCGCTCCCGCTATCTTAATTACCAGAGCATGATGAAGCAGTGGCTCAGCGAACGAATGGAACACGAATTGCGCGAACGGTAACCTCTATAACCATGATCAACTTCTCCAACAGCCACGGCGCGCGGACTTCAGTCCGCAGCCACATCCGCCGGCGCGAGGATGCAACGATTCCCGCTGCAGCCGGCCTTCGAGCATTGCTGCGGACTGAAGTCCGCGCGCAGGGCAGCAGGGCTTTCACTTTGATCGAGTTGCTGGTGGTCATGGCCGTCATCTCGATTCTGGCGGCACTGATCTTTCCGGTCACCGGCGCGCTGAACCGGAAGAAAATGATTTCCAAGGCCCGCGCCGAACTGAACCTCGTGCGGATGGCCATCGATAATTACAGCACCAAACTCGGCCACTATCCCGCGGATAACCCGAGCGTTCCGGCGCTCAATCAGCTCTACTTCGAGCTGCTTGGGACCACCAATGCGGGGCCGGCCGCGAATCCGGAGTTCGTTACCCTCGACGGCAGCGCCCGGATCAGGCAGGCTGACTTCGCGGGAGCGTTCGGGCCGGGAGTTCAAGGCTTTGCCAACCGAAGCGCGACCACGGGCGGCGACGACGCCCGCATGGCCCAACGGTTTCTTAGCGACCTGAAGCCGGCGCAGGTCGCCAGCTTCGATGGCGCAAAGGACCCCGACTTGGCCAACGTGAAACTGCTCATTTGTTCTGTTCCCTCGTGGTACAAGGTCACGCCTCGCGCGCTCCTTCCGCCCAACGCCAATCCCTTCCGCTACAACTCGTCAAATCCTACGAACAACCCGAACTCGTATGATTTGTGGGTGGACCTTCTCATTGCTGGAAAAACCAACCGTATCAGCAACTGGAGTACAGAACCGATCATTGTGGCCACACCCTGAAGAATGGAGGCTCCCATGACCATCACCTATAATTCGAAACGTCCGGCGGCCGGCAAAGTCATCAAAATCGACTGGCAGGATAGCGCGTGGTGTCCGCTGGTGAAGATCGACACATTTTCGCGCGCCTCGGTGGCGCCGATCGAAACGCCCTGTCCGCGCCGCCCAAGGCCGTTTTCGCTCATCAACCGCTCCCGTCCCTCGCAGTGCACCTTACGTCCCGTGTTTATGCCAACCTGTATCCCTCTGCTCAAACCCCGCAATCCACGCACCGCCGTCGCTGTTGGAGCCGCGGGCTCCGCCATCCGCACCCGGCGAGGCTTCACGCTGATCGAGTTGCTGGTGGTCATCAGCATCATCGCCATCCTGGCGGCGATGCTGCTGCCGGTATTGGGCAAAGTCCGGCGCCAGGCCCAGATGAAACAAGCCCAGCTCGAGATCAGCGCGATCGTGACCGCGATCAAGGGCTACGAATCCGAGTACAACCGGTTCCCCGTTTCCGATCAGGCCATGGCCGCAGGCACAAACGATTTCACCTATGGCACGAGCTGGGTCGTTTGCGCGGATACCACCTCCGCGGTCGGTTTCCGGACGCCAACCGGGAGCGACCAGGTTCTGGCCGTTCAGGATAACCTGAGTTCGTTTTCCTACCAAACCAACAATTCCGAAATCATGGCCGTGCTGCTGGATAAGGAGACCATCCCCTCCGATGGTCGCCGGACTATTAACTACGGCCATATCAGGAATCCCAAACGAACTCCTTTTCTGAATGCCAAGATGGCCAACGACATCAAGTCTTCGGGCGTCGGTCCGGACCTGGTCTATCGTGATCCCTGGGGCAACCCGTACATCATCACTGTGGATGTTGGGTACGACGAAAAGACCCGCGACAGCGTTTACCGGAAAATGGCGGTTTCCCAGGGAAACGGAATGACAGGGATCAATGGACTTGCCAATTCGCTCGATCCCAATGGCAACGGCAACCACTTCGAGTGCAGTGCCAGCGTCATGGTTTGGTCGGCTGGGCCCGACAAACGGTTTGATCCGAACGGCAAGGCCAACCAGGGCGCCAACAAAGATAACATCGTGAGCTGGAAATGAAGACCCAAAGCCCGAAGGAAGAAGCGCAGGCGGAGGTGAGGACGCACCCTCCAGAAAAAGGACCGCGTGTGACGCGGCGCAGGGTATTCTGCACTCTGCACTCTGCACTCTGCACTCGGAGCAGGGGCTTCACTCTGCTCGAGTTGCTGGTGGTCATTTCGATCATCGGCCTCATCGCCGCGCTGACCATGCCGGTGATGAACAACTTCAAGCCCAATTACACTGCCAACGCCACCCGCACGCTGTTGGACGAATTGGCCCGTGCCCGGCAGCTCGCGATTAGCCAGCGCACCACTGTCTATATGGTGTTCGTCCCCACGAACTTCGTGGCGGACGACGCTTACGGCGTTTTGCCTACGACCGAGAGGGCCAAGGCCGCGAAGCTGCTCGACAAGCAGCTAATCGGTTACGCTTTCGTTTCACTGCGTAGCATGGGCGACCAGCCGGGCCGACCGACTGTGCGGTACCTTTCCGAGTGGAAAACTCTGCCCGAGGGCGCGTTCATCGCGATGAACAAGTTTGCGCGCAACAACCAGTGGGTGACCATTTACACCAACGGCCTTCCCGCGTTCCAGGTTTACGGGTTCACCACGACGCCCTGGGTGCCGTTTCCTTCGGCTGACGCCGCTCCGTACAAACTTAACCCGCTGCGGCAGCCGTATGTCACTTTGCCGTATATCGCTTTTGATTACATGGGCCGCCTCGTTTCCTTTGACGCCTTCAACAAACCGGTGCCGGGCAGGAACGAAATAATTCCGCTGGCCAAAGGCAGCATCATGTTTGCCCGTGACCAAACCACCAAACAGCCAATCCCCGGGCTGCCCAGGTGTACTGAGCAGCCGCCTGGCAACTCCACCAACGCTTACAACCTGGTCGCGATCGACTGGCTGACGGGCCGGGCCCGCGGCGTCCAGCAGGAGGTGCGATGAAAATGCGAACCGAAATCAACATGCTGCAGGCGGCCGTTCGAGGAGGAGGACGAGGACGACGACGAGAAGGAGGAAGAGGAAGAGGAAGGGGACGAGGAGGAAGCGAGAGCGGCTTTACCATGATCGAGATCGCGCTCAGCCTTGCGATCATCGCGTTTGCGCTGGTGGCCATCATCGGGATCCTGCCCTTCGGCATGAACGTCCAGAAGGACAACCGCCAGGAGACCATCATCAACCAGGACGCCACCGTGTTCATGAATGCCGTCCGCAACGGCGAGCGCGGGCTGGATGACCTCACCAACTACGTCATGGTGATCAGCAACTACGCGAGACAGTACAATTTCCGCCCGGGCGGCTATACACCCGGCCTTTGGGACATCCGTTCCTACACTCCGACAAACTCGACCCCGTTCGCCGGTTTCCCGATCACGAACGGCAACAGCATCCTGGGCTTGCTGAGCACACCGAGGTTCGTGCCGTTGCAGGGCGGCGCGATCCGGAGCAACCACATCGTGGCGTTTGTGCGCTCGCTCAGCGGTCCCGCCAGCGAAAAATTCCCCCAGAACGACAGCACCGTCCGGCAACTGGGGCTCAGCTACCGGTTGCAACCCGAGGTGGCCGCTTTTGGCACCAACAATACTTACCTGCCGCCACCGCCGGCCGCGGGAGCCGGCACCAACGCGCTGACCGCTTACACCAACTACCTTGCCTATTTCAGGACTTATTCGAACAACCTGCACGATGTCCGCCTCACTTTCCGGTGGCCGCTGCTGCCCACCGGTCAGGGGGGTGGCAACCGCCAGGTTTACCGCACCCTGGTGAGCGGGCCGCTGACCAACGACCTGCCCGGCAGCCCCTTCTACTTTTTCCAACCCCGCACCTTTGTTAAAGGCACGTGAAAACCAAGCTTAACCACGTAGGACAGGGGGCCCGCCTGTCTCTGATCTCGGGAAAAGATTTGGGCCCGATTCCCGGCCGGCGAAGCGCCGATGAGGTTGGGGATTATCGTGACAGGCAGGATGCCTGCCCTACGGTTGTGGCTGCCTTCTCGCTCATCGAGATCATGGTCGCCGTCGGATTACTGACGTTTATCATCCTGGGATTGCTGGCCGTCTTCACGCAGACCCAGCGCGCGTTCCGCACCAGCATCACCCAGACTGACGTGCTCGAGGGCGGGCGCTCGTTGATGGAAATGATGACCCGCGAGATCGAGCAGGCCGCGCCGACGCATTACCCGGACGGCGCTCTGGTCCTGGCGACCAACTTCTTCACCAGGCTTGGCGGCAATCTCGTCAACCCGCTGGTCCAGGAACTGCCTGGAACCACCACACCGCGGTTCAATCGCACCAATATTATTCAGAACTTTTTCTTCATGACCCGGCTTAACCAGGATTGGATCGGGACCGGGTACTGGGTCCGGTTTGACGAGGACCCGAGCGGCTGCGTTGGCACCCTCTACCGTGCATCCCTGACTAATTCCCGTTCCGGCCGGTTTAATGTCAGCTATTGGATGTGGACGAACACGCCGATGACTATGAGCCGCCTGGCCGAGGGCATCGTTCACCTGCGCGTTCGCCCGTTTGCCGCCAACGGCTTCCCTATCGTGTCCGAGAATATGCGCGCCGCTGCTTTCGTGCGGACCAATGCGCTCCTGCCTCTCGCCGGCTCCGGCACGTTCCCCTACGGCGTGGTCCGGGACGCGTTTGTCATCCCGAACCTGAATGCGCCGGATGAGATACGCGATTGCTATTTTGTCAACAGCGCCATCCCGGCTTCCGTCGAGCTTGAAATCGGGATTCTTGAGCCGCGCATCGCGCAGCGCTACAAGTCCATTCCGTCGGGTTTGCCGGCGGCCCGTGAATACCTGTCCAACCACGTTGCCCAGGTCCACCTCTTTCGCCAGCGCATTCCCCTTCGCAACGCCGATCTGAGTGTGTTCCCATGAAAGTTTCATTCCCAATTTCCACTTTTCGGACGTCCCTGGGAGGAACATCGTCCCGTCGCCCCTCGCCCCCCGGGCTGCGCCCCTCGTTCGTCGCCCCCCACTCCGGCGTCGCCCTGGTCGTCACCCTCATCCTGCTGTCGATCATCACCTTCATGGCGATCGCTTTCCTGGTGCTCAGCCACCGCGAGCAAAGCTCGGTCGTCACCACCACCGACCAGACCGTGGCCCTGCAGGGCGCCAACTCCGCCCTCGAG
>DATDCV010000067.1:0-2946 GCA_036524155.1 Verrucomicrobiia bacterium | reverse complement strand
CGGCGGCACAGGCCATTGATTATCAATTTGGGTTCAAAGTCTCGGAAACCTGGTTTTACAGGTTTTTTGAGCGGGCGTTGCTGTGGCTGGTGCCCCTGCAAGTGCTCCTGCTGATTCTTTCGACGGCCGCCGTGGTAATTGAACCCGGGGAGCAGGGCCTGCTCGAGCGGTTTGGCAAACCAGCCACCGAAGGCCGGGTGCTGGGGCCGGGCGCCCATTTTAAATTCCCCTGGCCGGTGGACAAAGTTTACCGCTTCCGCACCGAACAGATCCAGAGCTTCGATGTCGGGTTCTCGCCGGAAGGGCCAGCGGAGCAACAGCGGTTCGTGCTCTGGACGGTGGCGCACACCAAAGAGGAGAATTTCCTGGTGGCCAACCGCGAGCCGGTGTCGCTGCAATCGACCAACGAGAGCGCCGCCAAACGCACGCCGCCGGTAAGCCTGATCACGGTCAGCATCCCGGTGCAGTTCCAGATCACCAACCTCGTCAACTGGGCCTATATCAACGAGGACGCTCCGTCGCTCCTCCAGGACCTCGCGACGCGCGAAGTGGTGCGCTACCTCGCGGGGGCGGACCTCAATGAGCTCATGTCGCACGGCCGGCTGCAGGCTTCGCAGGAATTGGTGGGCAACATCCAGGCCGCGTCCGACCAGCGGCAACTGGGCGCCCTGATTATCTCGGTGGGACTGCAGGATCTCCATCCGCCCGTCAAAGTGGCCGAGGACTACGAGAAAGTTGTCGGCGCCTCCCAACAACGCGAGGCCAAGATCCTCGCCGCCCGGGCCGAGGAGATCCGCACCAATGCGCTCGCCGAAGCCCACGCCGCCAGCGTGGTCAACGCCGCGGAAGGCGAACGCGCCGCCCGCGAAAAGGGCGCGATCGCCCGCGCGGGCCTCTTCACCAACCAGATCCCCGCCTTCGCCGCCGCCCCTTCGGTGTATGCCCAGCGGTCCTACCTGCAGACGCTGGCCCGGGCAACCGCCAACCCCCGCAAGTACGTGCTCTTAACCACCAATACCCAGGACGTGATCGTCTTTGACCTGCAGGATTCGATCGCCCGCGGCATCCTGGAAAACGTGACGGTCCCCGCGCCTAAACCCACCAAGTGATTTTAAGCATGAAACGGAATCCACTCATCATCGCTATCGGCGTATTGCTCATCCTGATTGTCGGCCTGCTGCTGTTTGTGTTCCAGGTCCGCCAATCCGAAGTGGTGCTGGTCACCACGTTCGGAAAACCCACGCGCGACATCAGCGAGCCGGGGCCGCATCTGAAGTGGCCCTGGCCGATCCAACGCGTGCACCGGTTCGACCAGCGGGTGCAGAACTTCGAAGACAAATTCACCGAAGGCCTGACGCGCGATGGCTTCAACCTGCTGGCTTCGGTGTACGTCGGCTGGAAGATCACCGATGCGAAGGCGTTCTTCCCCAAGTTCGCGGGCAGCTCCGACCCAATCACCGAAGCGGAACGGACGCTCGACCGCCTGCTGGGCAACGTAAAAATGGCCGTCATCGGCAACCATGTACTGCCGGACTTCCTGGCGGCCGGCGCCGAGGCCAACAAGTTTGTGGAGATCGAAAACGAGATCCTGACGAACGTGCAGGCGCAGGTGAAAGCAGGCTATGGGCTGCAGGTACAATTTCTCGGGATCAAGAAGCTGGGTTTGCCCGAAAAGGTAACCCAGTCCGTCTTCGACCGCATGCAATCCGAGCGGAAAGTCCTCGCCGACCGCTACCAGGTGGAAGGCGACGCCGAGGCGATCCGGATCAAGTCCGAGGCGGACCGGCGCGCGGCGGTGGTGCTCGCGAGCGCGGACGCTCAGGCGACGGAAATTCGCGGCAAAGGCGAAGCCGAAGCCGCCAAGTCGCTGGCGGTTTTCCAGCAGAATCCCGAGCTGGCGATGTTCATCTTCCGCCTCAACGCGCTCGAGAATTCGCTCAAGGAACGCTCGACGCTCATCTTCGACCAGCGAACGCCTCCGTTCGACCTGTTCTACGGCCCGGGCGCGTTCGCGACGAACCAGCCGGGCAACAACTCCCGAGGCGTGCAGAAGTGAGGCCCTACCACGTTTACTGAGCTATGGCCGACAACCCTCATACCCACGATGAACCGGGCCGCCCGCCGGCGCCGGCGGAGACCCCGGTCGATGCCGGTTCGCAGGCGCTGTCCGAGGCGCTGCGCAGCAGCTTCGGGATCGTTAAGTTCGTGATGGTCCTCCTGGTCTGCGTCTTTCTCGGCTCGGGCTTCTTTACCGTCGGGCCTCAAGAACGCGCGATGATTATCCGCCTGGGCAAGGCGGTCGGCGGCGAAAAAGCGCTGCTCGGCCCGGGGCTCCACTGGTCCTGGCCCTATCCGATCGACGAGTACTTGAAGGTCCCCATCACTTCGATCCAAAAAGTGCGTTCGACGGTGGGTTGGTACGCGGCGACCCCGGAGGCCGAACAGGCGGGGAACGATTACATCGCCCTGCCCGTCTCCACGCCCATCAACTCCCTGGTGGACGGGTATGTGCTGACCGCCGATCGCAACATTGTCCACACTCGCGCGACGCTCACCTACCACATCGAAAAGCCCATCGATTTCGTGTTCAACTTCGTCAACGCGTCGAACATGGTGCAGAGCGCGCTGGATAACGCGCTCCTGGCCACCGCCGCGAGTTACACCGTGGACGACATCCTCACGCGCGATGTCGCCGGCTTCAACGACGCAGTCAAGAAGCGGGTGACCCGGCTCATCGAAGCGCAGGAACTGGGGGTGGCGGTCGAGGATTGCGTGATCGAGCGGCGCGCGCCGCGGCAACTGATCGAGCCGTTCCTGAGCGTCAACGAAGCGCTGGAAAAGCGCGGCAAAGTGCTGAACGAGGCGCGCAGCTACGAAGCCCAGGTGCTCGCCCGGGCGGGCGCCGATGCCCAGTCCCGCACCAACGCCGCGGAGGGGGAACGGGCC
>DATDCV010000066.1:0-5188 GCA_036524155.1 Verrucomicrobiia bacterium | reverse complement strand
CGCGGCGCATCGATGGTCAGGTGGTCATGGAAACCACCGCCGACAGTTTTGAGATTAACCCCACGATGGGGCCCGATGCATTCAAAAAGCCCGCCAACTGACGGGTTCCGCGCCATTTCCAGAACGAGCTCCGGATCGCGCGCCGGGAGAGTTACGATCACGGTTTGGAATCGGTGCGGACAATCAACCCGCAACCGCGCAAATACTCCTTCAGCTCGGGAATGGAGATAATCCCGAAGTGGAACACCGAGGCCGCCAGCAATACGCTGGCGCCGGCGTCAGCGGCGTCGCGGAAATGTTCCCGCGTCCCCGCGCCGCCGGAAGCAACAATCTCCGCCGGCGTCGCCTCCGCGAGCATGCGAATGAGCGGCAGATCGTACCCCGTCCGGGCTCCGTCCGTGGCTTTGCTGGTCGGCAGAATGCAGCGCACGCCATAGCCCGCGACCTGTTTCGCCCACTCCAGCGCGTCCGCGCCCGTAGCGGTGCGACCCCCGTCGACGAACACCTCATAACCTGAAGGCAGTGCAGGGTTGCGGTCGACGTCTATCGCGACGGTGACTTTGTCGGCCCCCAGTTCGCGGAGCATCTCGGGGATGACCTGTGGTTTGCGGAAGGCGGCGCTGCTGGTTGACACCTTATGTGCGCCCGCGGCGATCACGGCGGCTGCCGAGGCCACATCTTTGATCCCGCCGCCCACCGTGAACGGAACAGTGACGACGGCCGCGACCCGCCGTACGACCTCCAGCATCGTCGGGCGGTTTTCGACCGTGGCCGTGATGTCGAGCATCGCCAGCTCGTCGGCTCCGGCCGCGCAGTAAGCCCGCGCGCAGTCCACGGGATCGCCCGCATCCTTGATCTCGATAAAATGCACCCCTTTGACGACCCGGCCGTTCCGCATGTCCAGGCAGGGCATGATTCGGAGATTGTTTTTCATCGGCCTCCTTTCAGCAGGTTTGTGGGTGCGTGTCAATCGTCAATTCGCGGCACTCAGCGGTTCTCACTCTGGCGTGGCGCGGGCGTCTCGCCCGCGAGTTCCTGGGGCGTCCCCGCCCTTTCTGGCCTCGGTTGGCGGGACGCCGACCGAACCCGCGGGCGAGACGCCCGCGCCACAATCCCATAATGAGAACTGCTGCACGGCACTGAACAGTCCGCCCCAGTCCTTAGCGGAGCGGGGCAACGTGCAACGACAATTGAAGGTAGGGCGTGCACTCCGCTGCGCGCCGGAACACGCGAGGTAATCGTGCGGCGCGCAGCGGAGTGCGCGCGAGACACAACCGCTGCCAGGGGATTCAAGGGTCGAGTCTCGCCTCGGCGGTCGGATTCACCGTCCAGTAACCGGAGGTAAGGTGAGGGTCGTTGTCGTTGTTCCAACGGGCACGCCAGGTGAGGTTCCTCGGATCGATTACCTCGCGCCGCCGGGCGCCGACGGCATGGCCGTCACAGAACATGAGATCGGTGTATCGGTTGTGGCGGTTCGAGGGCCACTGGTCCTGTTGAGTCGGATCGAGATTGGCGGGCCACGCCCCGGGTGAATCGAGCGCCGGATTCGCAAACGCACGCGCATCCCCCAGCATAATCATCTCCGAGGGCCTCCGGACCATGCTGTCTTTGACCACCCCGCGGTAGTATCCGCCGTTGACATCGCCGCCCAGGCCCAGTTGCGGATTGACGTTGATGTCCATTCCCCAGTCGTTGTAGGCGAAAGAAAACCGCGAGTTCAGAGTAATGCCGTAAGGGTCGAAAACCCTGTCCGGACCGGTGGCGCCAAGAGTGCGGTTGACGTTGGTATCCCAGGCGGCGTCGGGCCTGGCGGCGGCGCACCAAAACGCCTTGCGATTGTTTCCCATCAGCGACAGCAGCCGCGTGGGCCAGACCGCATACACCTGCGGGTCCACTGAGTAACAGCCGGGATAGCCCTTGTTGTCAGTTACGTACATCACCGTCGCGATCCCGATCTGTCGCAAGCCGTTAATACAACTGGTCTGTTTGGCTTTTCGCTGCGCCTTGTTCAGTGCCGGCAGCAGCATCGACGCAAGAATCGCAATGATGGCGATGACCACCAACAGCTCGATCAAGGTGAATGCTATTCTTCGAGGAGGGGCGCCGTTGAGTTCCATATATCAGTCCACGTAAAGCTTGCAGGCGTCGCGCGGCAAGGGCAACCGAAGACTGCGACACCCGCCGCGAATTCGCGCCCGTGACCGTTTCACCTGTGCAAACGGTAGTTTTCTGCCGAGGCAATGTCAAAGTCGAACGCCCGCCCGCCAGCAATTCTCATTTTGGCGTGGCGCGGGCGTCTCGCCCGCGAGTTCCTGGGGCGTCCCCGCCTCTTTTGGCCTCGATCGGCGAGACGCCGACCGAACCCGCGGGCGAGACGCCCGCGCCACAATCCCAGAATGAGAACTGCTGCGCTTTGCCATTATGTGTTTGCTTGGGAGAATGCCCCCGCGTAATGATGATACTTCACGACTCGGCGTGCATTTCACCATAATGAAGACCAAAATAAGACAGAGTCTGTTCGCATTGCCCTTCGCACTGTTGCTACCCCTGGCTTTGACCCCGGCCGCGACTGCGGCTGAGGTTCCAAAGTTGCGCCCCCCCGCCGTGCCGCTGGTGGCCGTCGATCCCTATTTCAGCATCTGGTCGCCGGCGGACAGGCTGACGGACGCGCCGACGAAACACTGGACCGAAGCCCCACAGCGGCTGACGAGCCTGGTGCGGATCGACGGCACCAGTTACCGCGTCATGGGGGACGAGCCCAAAACGGTGCCGGCATTGGACCAAATCGATCTGCGGATCGAACCGACCACTGTGACCTACACCTTTGCCGGCGCCGGCGTGCGGGTGAAACTGACCTTCCTGACCCCGCTGCTGCCGGAGGACTTGATGGTACTCTCGCGCCCAATCACCTACCTGACCTGGGAGGCGGCTTCAGCAGATGGAAAGAGGCACGATGTGCAGGTCTATTACGACAACACCGCCGAGTTGGTCGTGAACAACCCGCGCTCGGAGAAAGTCACCTGGGGGACCGAAAAATTTGGCGATGTGGAAGCGCTCAAGGTCGGCTCGGCCGACCAGCCCGTGTTAAGAATGAAGGGCGACGGCGTCCGCATCAACTGGGGCTACCAATACGTTGCCGTGCCGGCGTCGCAAAAGGGAAATCTTTTCATCGGGCCGGCGGAGGTTGCGCGCCAGGCCTGGGACAGCAGACCCGGCTCGGCGGTGCAGGGCGAGGCGACCCCCGCCGAGCAAGCTCCCGTACTCTCGGTCACGTTCAACCTCGGCCGCGTGTCGCAACGGCCGGTGTCCCGGTGGTTGATGCTGGCGTATGACGATGTGTATTCGGCTCAGTACTTCCACCGAAATCTGAAGGCCTACTGGAAGAAGGACGGCGCGGAAATAGGCGACTTGCTCAAGCAGTCCGCGGCCGAGTACGAGCCGCTGCGCAAACGTTGCGCCCGATTTGACCGTGAACTCATGGCCGACCTCGAGAAAGCCGGCGGAGCCAAGTACGCCTGGATTTGCGCGCTGGCTTACCGGCAGTCGCTGGCGGCGAGCAAGGTCGTCGCCGACGCCAACGGCCAACCGCTGTTTTTCTGCAAAGAGAACACCAGCAACGGATGCATGGGCACGGTGGATGTCTTCTATCCGCAAGCCCCGTTGCCGTTGCTGATTAGCCCGTCGCTTTCCAAGGCGATGCTGGTGCCGGTGCTGGAGTATGCCAGCAGCCCGGATTGGACATGGCCCAACGCGCCGCACGACGTCGGCACCTGGCCGCAAGCGAACGGGCAGGTGTATGGTGGCGCCAAAAGCAACGGCGGCATGCCCGTCGAGGAAACGGGCAATATGCTGCTGCTGGTAGCGGCGGTCGCTCAAGTGGAAGGCAACGCTGATTTTGCCCTCAGGTACTGGCCCACGTTGACCAAGTGGGCTGAATACCTTCAGGACTACGGGCGCGACCCCGAGAACCAATTGTGCACGGATGATTTCGCCGGGCACCTGGCGCACAATGCCAATCTGGCCGCCAAGGCCATTTGCGCGCTCGGTGCCTACGGCAAGCTCGCCACCATGAAAGGCGACCCGGCGACCGGGGACAAATACCTGAAAATGGCCAGGGAGTTCGCTCTGGGCTGGATTCAACAGGCGGATGACGGAGACCACTTCCGCCTCGCGTTTGACCAGAAGAATACCTGGAGTATGAAATACAACCTGGTCTGGGACAAAATTCTCGCGATGAACATCTTTCCGGACGCGGCGATCAAGAAGGAGGTGGCTTTCTACCGAAAGAACATCGACAAGTACGGGTTGCCGCTGGATGGCCGCCTGCAGCGCGCCGGTGGCGAAGGCAATCGCCGGCAGGCCCACTGGAGCAAAACCGACTGGGCTTTTTGGACGGCGTGCCTGACAGAAAACCAGGAGGACTTCGAAGCCATCACTGAACCCGTTTACACGTTTTATAACGAAGCCCAGCGGCGGGTGGGGCTCACCGACCTGTATTTTACGGATCAGCCTGACGCCGCGCGAATGCATTCCCGCCCAGTGATCGGCGGGCTGTTCATAAAAATGCTCTACGACAAATCGGCATGGCGAAAATGGGCGGCGAGGGATCAAACCCGGGCCAAAGGCCCGTGGGCGCCGCTGCCACCAGAACCCAAAACCATCGAGGTCGTGAAGGCCGGGACCACCATGTGGCGTTACACCACAGAGAAGCCGGGCGAAGGCTGGTTTGGCCAGGGCTTTGATGACACCTCCTGGAAACAGGGATTGGGAGGCTTCGGTACGAGTGGGACGCCGGGCCTCAATTATAAAACCGAATGGAACACCTCCGACATTTGGCTCCGCGGCGAGATCGTCGTCCCCGAGGGAAAGTACAACGAGTTGGCCTTCAGCCTCTATCATGACGAGGACGCGGAGGTCTACCTCAACGGCCAGCAAGCCGCCAGGGTCTCCGGTTTCACCACTGATTACGAGCAGGTCCCGGTCGGCCGGCGAGCAACGCTCAAGCCTGGCAAGCAGCTCGTTGCCATCCATTGCCATCAAACCACCGGCGGGCAAGGCATCGACCTGGGGATCCTGGACGTAGAGCTGGTCAAGTGACCCGCGGCGGCGGCAGCAATTCTCACTTTGGCGTGGCGCGGGCGTCTCGCCCGCGAGTTCCTGGGGCGTCCCCGCCCTTTTTGGCCTCGAT
>DATDCV010000065.1:0-26523 GCA_036524155.1 Verrucomicrobiia bacterium | reverse complement strand
GTTCCGCGCACTTGGACTGCCCCTCTTTCCTCCTCAGGCAGGTTCGTGGGGAAAGTCTCTCTCCACTCCGGCCATGCACTTCCGCCGTATCCGCTCGGTCTTGCGTCGGAGCGCCGATTTTTAATCGGCTTAAGCGCGCCGACGGCCGCGTGTAAGCCGAGTGCAACTCGGCGCTCCGACGCAAGACTGAGCGGCTACCTGCCACCAGGTACTTTTGTGGACAATAAGAGCCACCTCTCCCCTGTCCCCTCTCCCCCAAAGGCGGAGAGGGAGAACCGGAGGGGTCGCTTGCTCGCTGTCCCGAGCGTTCGCGCTTTGGAGCCCTGAAGCTCGGACGCGCGGGGATCTTCTCCCTCTCCTCCTCGGGAGGAGAGGGTTGGGGGGAGGAGGCCGTCGCGGTCAGGCGCAGATCCCTGACAAGGCCGCTTTCGACCTCAGCGCGTCATGGCCGCGGGCCGCGAGATGTGTGCGTCCGGCTGTCCCAAACGTTTACAGTGGGACGATGGCGCGGAGAACCCCCGGCGTCCTGATGGCCGCGTTTGCCAGCGTGCGTCAGCCTCAGCCGGAGTCTTTCGAGTGGAATATCGGTAACCTGGTCAGGGCTGTCAAAGCGAACGATCAATTCGAGGTCGCGAAAACCCGTTTGGTGCGCGAATCTCACGGCTCTGGCGACCATTCCAAAATCATGGGCCTCGTCGCAGTCGGGCGTCCACTTCCCCAAGGCTTGGAAATATTGGCGGGTGGGAGTATGTCGCAAGAGAGTTTGCATATGATTGAGTTGGTTGTCCGTAATGCCGGATTTCGCGCATAACTCGTGCCAGCAGGTTCAATGGCTCTAACGCCTGCTAAGGATTGCGGACGACCGACCGCCGCGTTGACCCTCGACTTAAAGTTATTCACGCTGCCGCTGCCACCGCTCCTGCCGCCGCCGCTTGCTCGTCCTGCCGCCGCTTCTCGGCCAAAACAGCGGTGTTGCAGCTTCCGGAAGCTTCTTCCGCCGCAATGGTTGCCAGCCCTCGTCCAAAACCCTTGAGCGGATTGTGCCAACGCGCATTGCCCGTGAGCTTGTCGAGAGAAAAGATCTCACCACAACAGGAAGCCAGGACCGCCCCGTCCTGGACGACCACGTTAACAAAATCGGAGCCTTTGAGATGCGTCGCCCACACCTGCTGGCCCGTGGCGCGGTTCACTGCGATCACCGATCCTTTGATGCCGATAAACACTAAGTCTGGGGTTTTCATAGGGTTCTTTTATAGCGCATTCATGCGTTGCCTGAAACTACCCCGACGGGCTGGGTTTAGCCATTACAAGGGGGATCCACTTTTGCAATGGCAGAAAGGAAATCCCTCGAAGATTTGCGGCCGGTTGCTGCACTGGGTCGGCGCTTCGCTCAGAGTTTGAGCCGGAAGCCGATCCGGTTCAGGCTGGTGGACAATAGCAGGATCAACATTCCGCAAAGCGCCGAGCGTGCAATGGCCGACGGAAGCGTCGCCGCCAAATGGCCGTATTCACCGCCCAGGTGCAGCGTGTTGTCATTCCGCTGCCGCCCTGATGCCGGTCGCTGAAATGCACCATCCAGTCGGGCACGATCTTGCCGGCGCCGGCGAGGTCATTGACGAGAATCATCATGAACATGACCAACCCGCGCAACGCATCAATTGATGTAACGCGGCTGGGTCGTGCAGTGTCCGTGACCGGGGATGAACTGTGAATCATCCGCGGGAGTTGCCAGGAACCTGTGGCCAAGTCCGCTAAGATTTGGCACACGTTCTCAAAATCGACCAGTACGTGGTTGGTGGGGCTCGGTAAGTTCATAACGAGGGCACAGCCTAACTTGGGCCATGATGGCAGGAAAAAACAGACATGAGTGCTGGCCGGGGCGAAAACGTACGCACGGCTGGCCAGCCTTGGCGTGATGCGGCAAATCTCCACGTCAATTGCAGTCCGGCGTCCAATCTGATACGGTCGAAAGGTGCCCTATGACTTTGGCTGCGCTATTAGACCTGGGCGGTGGTGAGGTCATACTCGTCCTGGCGCTTGCCCTGATTCTTCTCGGCGCGGCGCGCGTCATCCTCGTGGTATATGAGTTCTCCAGGTAATGCCAGCTTCGCCTTGTTGAACATCGGCGGTGGCGAAATCATCCTGATTCTGGTTTTGCTCTTCGTCCTTGCCCTGGTGGCGATCGGCCTTACGGGGCTGATTTACTTGATAGTTCGTGCGGTGGTGAACCGACCACCGCCAGCCCCGTCCACGCTACCTCCGGACACGGCGACCCAGAGCCAGCAGCGCCGGGACCGGGAACACGTGAAGCTGTTGGGGATTTTCCACTTTGTTTTCGCCGGGCTGGCTTTCGTGGGCATCGGCTTCCTTTTTGTGCATTACTCCATCATGCACACGGTCTTCTCGAACCCGGAAATGTGGAAGTCGCAGCAGCAGGCCATGCCGCCCAAGGCATTTCTGGATGCCTTCATTTGGTTCTATCTGTTCATGGGCGTTCTCCTGCTCACCGGCCTCGTTCTCAACGTGCTTTCCGGGCTGTTCCTGCTGCAAAAGCGGAACCGGCTATTCTCGCTCATCATCGGCGGCTTGAACTGCCTGCAAATCCCGTTCGGAACAGCGTTAGGCGTGTTTACAATTCTGGTGCTCTCCCGCGACAGCGTGCACCAAATGTATGCAGCCAAGCCCTAGCGAAGAATGGGTAAGGCAAGCGGCTGCTACTCAGTCGAAATTTCCTATTGCTGAGCGCAACTCCCATTCTCGCCGCAGCAAACCAAATACAAACTCACTGTCCCAATACCCCTTGTACCATCGATGCTCAATAAAATGCGCTTCCTGCCGGAATCCCAAACGTCGGAGCAACGACGCGGCTGCGGCGTTCTCGGCGTCCGTGACCGCTGAAATCCGATGCTTGCTCAAAGTGCCGAACACAAAGTCCAGCAGGCAACTCAGTGCCTCAGTTGCATAGCCCCGGCCTTGATGGCTCGGGGAAAGAGTGATGCCAACCTCCATCTGACGCGGGTCGTCCTGCCGACAGTGCAGACCGCAATCGCCCACTATGCTCTCCGTCGCCCTCTCGACAATCGCCAACTGAAACCACGTCCCCGGAACCCCCGGCTCGCTGTGGCTCTGGCTTTCGATGAGCCGTACCGCGTCGTCCAGCCCGAACGATTCCCAACCCTGATACCGCGCCACCTCCGGCAGCGAACGATAGCTACGCAGCGCCGCGGCATCCCCACTCTGCAACCGACGAAGGAGAAGTCGTGGAGAAGTCAGGGGGTTGGAAAAAAGTCGGCTCATGGCGTCGAGACAGGCAGGTCCAACTATTCAATTACTTCGGCGTAAACGCGCCCGGCGTCCCCGACGTGGTGCGCCAGCCGGAAGGTGAAGTACCCCGACCCGGCACCGATGTCCGCCACGACTTCGCCCGGTTTGAGATTCAGCGCTGTGATGACCTCGTGCGGCTTCTGGTACTCGTCACGTTTCGGGTCATCGAGCATGGCGATATACGCTTTCGAGTCCTGGTGCAGCCGGTGCATCTCGTGCATATCCCGTGGCTTGTTGTCCTGGGCCAGAACGGTGCCGGCCAGGAACATCAAGGCGGGCACTGGCAGTCGAGGTTTCATCCTTCCCTTATACTCCAGGGTCGTCGGAGGTGCGAATCGCTGGCCTCGATGACCAACGTCGCGGGGCCGCCAAACTTGACAGCACGGGTCTTAGCGGCGGCGGTCCGAACATGGGGGCCGGGCAGCATAGCTAAAATGCATGCTCAGCCGAGAAAAACGGTATTGGAGGAATTCGTTCCCGCGGGCGACGGTTTGGGCATGAGAACGACGATGACTGGATTAATCATACGGCGAGCCGAGGAGCGCGGCCATGCCGACCACGGCTGGTTGGATACGCACCACACCTTCTCCTTTGCCTCCTACTATGACCCGGCGCACATGGGCTTCCGCTCACTGCGCGTCATTAACGATGACCGGGTGTCACCGGGGATGGGCTTCGGCACGCACCCGCACGAGGACATGGAGATTTTTAGCTACGTGCTCGAAGGCACGCTCGCGCACAAGGACAGCATGGGAAACGGGAAGCAACTGAAGCCCGGCCAGATACAACTGATGAGCGCCGGGACGGGCATCACCCACAGTGAGTTCAACCCTTCCCGTAGCGAGCCGCTGCACTTTCTGCAAATCTGGATAGAGCCGCGACAGGATGGGCTGAAGCCGAGCTACACGGAGTGGCACCCGAAGCCGGAACACGCCACGACAGGCAAAGTGTTGGTCATCTCGCCTGACGGGCGGGACGGCTCGGCCACCATTCACCAGGACGCCGACATATACCTGGTCCGGCTCCAGGCCGGTCAGACCGTGACGCACGACCTCAAAGCCGGTCGGGGCGCATGGCTGCACGTGGCCGAGGGCGCAGTGAATTTGAACGGCGTTGAACTGACAACCGGAGACGGAGCCAGCACCGAAGAACCCGGCAGGCTGACCGTCACGGCTTCCGAGCCGACACAGGCCATCCTGTTTGACCTGAAATAACCCAGCGCAATGCCAACCGACTCCACAATTCGCAAACTGGCTGAGGCTCCAGAAACCGGCACGACGATGCCAGTCCTATTCATCGGGCACGGCAGTCCAATGAACGCCATCGAGGACTCGGAGTTCAGCCGAGCGTGGGCCGATATGGCTCGCGCGTTGCCGAAGCCGAAGGCAATCCTCTGCGTCTCCGCGCACTGGCAGACCGCCGGAACTCGCGTCACGGCGATGGAACAGCCCCAAACCATTCACGACTTCTACGGGTTTCCACCGGCTCTGTTCGAGAAGCGTTATCCGGCACCTGGTTCGCCGGAGTTGGCCCGCATGACCCAGGAGATGCTGCATGAGTCGGGCGTCAAACTGGATTCGGAATGGGGACTGGACCACGGCGCATGGGCAGTGCTCTGCCGGATGTATCCGAGGGCCGATGTGCCAGTGGTTCAACTGAGCCTGGACGAAAGGAAATCGCCAGCCGACCACTATCAACTGGGCGAGGAATTGAAGGGGTTGCGCAAGAAGGGCGTGCTGGTCATCGGTAGCGGCAACATCGTCCACAATTTGCGCGAGATGGCCTGGGAGGATACGGCCTACGATTGGGCGCTGGAGTTCGACGCGAAAGTCAAAGACCTGATTCTGTCCGGCGACCACAAATCCATCATCGAAAGCAGCAAGCTCGGACGCTCCGCCCGGCTATCAGTGCCCACCCTTGAGCACTACCTGCCCCTGCTTTACGTACTGGGAGCACAGGACAAGGCAGACGGCGTGAGCTTCTTTGCCGACAAGGTGACGCTAGGGTCGATGTCGATGCGGTCGGTTAGGCTTGGCTGAGGCGCGGCATGGTGTCCGGGGGAAATCGTCTTCCACTGAGTGCGTGAGCCTTTTCGGCTCGAATGGATTCACTCGTTCTCTCCATCGTCGGCCCGCCCGGCGTTTCCGCCTTCTTGAAGTCAACCATCACCACCTGCCCGTGCGGCTTTTGGTCGTGCCCCAATTCTCGATTTCCGCAACATCCTCGCTCATACTGTCGCCGTGCGAAAGCGGCTCCAAATCGCGCTGGATGAAGGTTCTGGACTATTGATTCCCTCGATGCTGCGCCCGGCATTATCAATTACGCAATTTTGCCGCCTCACCTTAAAATGCGGCCATGAAACCAAAACAAAGCGACTTGAATGGTGAACAAGGGCGAACAGGGTGGCAGTTTGTTCCGTTGTGCTTGGTGCCCCTGTTCATGGTCGTGGTCTGCGCCGGATGCAAGCAGGAGGCGAAGGTCGCTGCGGACTCCAAAACCGTTACTGCCGCGGCCACCGAAATCAACCCTGTCGGCACCTATACTTTGGCAACCGTGGACGGAAACAAGGTGCCCTGCACTGTGCAGCACGAAGGGCACACGATGACCATCAACTCCGGTAGCTTCAGCATCAATGCCGATGGCACTTGCAGCAGCAAGATGTCTTTGGCAGGCCGGGACGCTGCGATTGAGGTCAAGGCTGCCTACACACGGGAAGGCACGAAACTTACGATGAAGTGGCAGGGGGCGGGCATGACCATCGGCACCGTCGAAGGGGACACGTTCACCATGAACAACGAGGGAATGGTCTTCGCTTACCGAAAGTAAAGCGGTGGAGCTGGCGACAGCGGCCTGAATCTAGCGGTCGGCTCACACAGCCAGGGGCTACGTCGTCGCGCAAGGCCAGGTGCGCGCAGCTCTCACCGGCCAGTGCCCTTGCCGGCTTCCTAATGAAAGACGCATCATTCCATGGTCTTGCATCGGTCTCCCCACCGCGAAGATAAACCTGCTCGATGGCCACGAGGTCAGCCTCGTCCTCCTGTTGACTCATTCCCAAGGGGATTCCCACGAGGGCGCTGCGATGAAGCGCGAGCATCGGCTCGCGGTAATCGTCGCGGTAGCGGCTCAGGCGCATGGACGCGTCCGGTTCCGGCTTAGGGTGAAGATGCTTGAGCGTGCGTCGCTTCATGCGGCATCCGCGTCGGCGCTAAGAGTCTTGGTTGTCCCTCGGCCGTCGTTTACAGTAGCAGGCATGCAAACGATTCTGCCATCCGAGTTCAAACGCCAGATGGTTGTGATAATCGATGGCTCCCCTCATGTCATTGAGGATATGCACACGAGCGGCACCGCCCAGACCAGGCACAAACTCCACACCCGCCTGCGCCACCTCACAACGGGCCGCGTCATCGACCGGGTTTTCGCCGAAAACGAGCGCGTGCCCGTGGCCCCGCTGGAAACCCGCCGCGCCACTTACAGCTATGCTCAGGGCGACACGCGGATTTTCACGGATATCGAGACGTTCGACGAGTTTGAGTTCAGCAACGAACAACTCGGTGAGCGCCGCTGGTTTCTCAAAGAGAACGAGGAATACAAGGCGTTGCGGCTGGATGGCAGGCTGATGGGCATCGTATTGCCTCCGCAAATATCGCTCAAGGTCGTGGACACCGCTCCGCCCTCCCGCACCGGCTTGAACACTTCGTGGAAGGAGGCGGAGCTCGAAACTGGCCTCCAGATCATGGTTCCGTTGTTCATCGCCAACGGCGACATCATCCGCGTAGACACTGCTGAAAAAAAATACCTGGGCAAGGATACGTCAGGGCAATAAGAGCGCCTCTGCCCGGCATGCTTCCAGCGAAATGCCGGGGTTCACGCCCGGACGCAAACATCATTTTCGATCAGGCTCAATCCGTGGCGCAAAGCGCCAGCACCGCAAGCGCCGTTGCCATGTCCGACATGAGCATTTGTCTCCACTCTCCGCCCGTGGATCCGCCTTTTTCGCGGTCGTGGTTCAGCGAATACGCTCGCCAGCATTTCCAGGAGCGCCCTTCGACCCGGACTTCTTTCTGATTCGCTTTTAGCCAGGCAATCGCGCGCGTCAGGACCGGATCGTTGGCGGGAAATCCAGTCTCGCGCAAAGTATAAACAATCAGCCCGGTGGCATAGCCATCTGATTTCTCCAGCAGAGCCACGTCAGGTTTTCCAGGCGGCGCGAAGGGCGGATTCGTCCTGGACCACCTCCACGGCCCCAGCCCCCAGAGCGACCAACCGCCGTCCCGATGTTGTTTCAGTTTCAGCTCGGCAATCAGCTCGTCGCACTCCGGCTGAGTCAGCAAGCCCGGCCAGCGGGCCGAAGCCAAAAACATCCAGACCCGATTATAGAGATTTTGCCGGGAATAGTTTTCGCGGAGATAACCTCGGAGCCTGCCCTCGCTGGCAGTGGGATAGCCCCCGCTTCCACCCCAGAGCGCCGGAACGGTGCCCACCGCCACGCCCGCCAGGGCGGCGCCGTAAAACCGGCCCGCGGCCGATTCATCCGGCTCCTGGGCGAAATCCATCCAGTCCCAGGCCCCGTCGGAGCGTTGGGTTTCCCAGAGCTGTCGAAATGCCTTGCGGGTGATCTCACTGGCTTGCGGTTTCCGCTCGTCGGCGTCATGTCGGGCCAGGATCAGCGCGTTCAAAACCTCCTCAGTCCCATGTTCCCCTCCGTGTTTGGCGTCGGACATGGAAGCGCGATTCGAGCAGGTCTCGACCCGGCGCATGATGTTGTCGAGGAGCCGGGCCTCCTGCGACGCAGGCTCTGTTATCCGCATGGCTTTCCGCAGGGTTGGACGAGCCAGCAAGTAGGGAACCACCGCGTGGCACGAAATGCAGGTCACCCGGCCCTCGCCGGTCGGTAATTGTCGCGCCTTCTCAAACCACAGGTCCATCCGGTCATCCAGGTATCGGGCGGCTGCCGCCTGGTCCCAACCGGTTTGACTCTCGCGGAAGCTCTGCGCCCTCGCGATCGAAGCGGTCAAGCCGCAAGCCATCGCCAGGATCAGAAGGCGGGGCAATAACCCGAACGAGATTGGCGTGGCATGCATGGACGAGAGAGGAGCCTACGCCGAAGCAACGGGCCCATCAACGTGAATTGAGCTGGTTCTGGGTTCCTGCGCTTTTCAGCTTTGCGGCGAGCCGGGCCACGCGCTCTCCCAGCCTCCGTGCGCTGTCCAGTTCGTCATGATTGGCTTCCACGGCAAACAGAGCGCCGTGGACGGCGATCATGCTGTACCAGCTTCCATCCGGTTCGTAGCCGGGTCCCGAGTGGGGAGACACCGTTGGGTGAGTTTGTTGGAAGTTGGACAGGTTAGCGACCGAGGTGGTCGTGCCGTCCGCATTGACCCGGAGGACTTCTGCGCTCGTTCCGGCAAGTCCGTGGGAGCAGCCTCCTCCCGAAGAAAGAGCGTAGAGGGTATCGTCAACGAAAGCCACGTCCGCAATGCCGAGGACGCTGTGATTCGCGTTGATCGCGGACGGCAGATTATCGGCAACGGTTGTGACAGTGAGGCCGTCTGGGCTGATTTTGGAAATGCGAGAAGTAAAACCACCCTTGTACGGGCCGACTGGAGGTTCAACCTGGGGACAAAGTGACGTCGTCGACAGAGGACCTCCGGAGCCGGCCTCGGCGACATAGAGATAACCGTCGGGGCCAAATTTCAACCCGCGAGGATATTTGAGTCCAATGGCAAATGGACTTACATTAGGAGACGGTTGTGCCCAGGCCGAAGGGATCAGGCACAAGAGCAGGGTAACTGCCGAGAGGCAGTGGGCCGTTGTGAAAGGAAGGACACGGTTCAATTGCGACTGCCGGTATATGTGACGTTTGCAGGTTTTCATATGGTATTCAGACATTTTTGGTGCGTTTGCTGTCTTCTGCCGGTCCAATGCGGATTCCAGGAAGAAAAAGTGCCACGAGACTGTAAAATCGAGGGAGGCGTGAGCCTCCCTTTCTTCTTTGCGCGCCTGGGGCGCGCATAAAACAAAAAGCCGTTCCGCATCGCACGGAACGGCGCTTTTCAGCCCGGCGTTACTGCATGCCTAGGCCGCAAATGACTTACCACAACCGCAGCTTTCGTGCGCGTTGGGGTTGGAGATCTTGAAGCCGCCGCGGGTCAGGTCGTCGCTGAAATCGACGCTCGCGCCACGAAGGTATTGGAGACTGAAGGAATCAAGAACGACCGGAACGCCGCGGGTTTCGAGCCTGATATCGCCACCGCGTTCCTCGTCGAAGGTCATGGAATACTGCATTCCGGAGCAGCCGCCTTGCTCGACATAAACACGCAAGTTCTTCCCCGCGTTCTCAGGCTTCCGGAGCAGCGACCTGACTTCCTCGGCCGCGGTTTCAGTAATGTGCAACACGGGCGCACTGTCATCACAGACATCCATACTTAACAACACGGGAAGCTAAGCCGCGACCTGAGTCGTGTCAAATTGGTGAACCGCGTGGCGCGGGTCAGCGCCGGGCGGCAGATTCCTGTTCGAGGGCTTTCAGGTTGTTAATGCGTCCTTCGAGCCGCAGCGGCGGGAAGAGATCTTGCAGGCGCTGGTAAACGTTGGCGGCCTGGCGGTACATTTTCATCGACTCGGCGAGGCGGCCCGCCTTCATGCCGGCCTCGCGGGTCCAGAAGAGATCCGGTTTTTCCGTGGGCCGGAGCATTTTCCCATAAAACACGTCCAGGTAGCTGCCGAGGGCCAGGTTGAACAGCGCGGTTTGCTCGGCGCCGACTCTAAGCAGCGCCATTTTTTCGAGGGTGGCCCCAATCCCGACGGTGGCGATGCTGCGAGCTTTGGCGTCGGCCTGGGGGGACTCGATCACTTGCAGGAACGCGTTGCTGACAGCGGTGTAATCCTCCGAACTGCGGGCGCATTGGAGCAGGCAACTGGCTTTCTGGCCCCAAGCCAGGGCCGCCATTTGGTTGCTGGGGCAGAGGGAGAAGACCTGGTCGTAAGCGGTCAGCGCCTGGCTGTAGTCGGCGGCCTTGTTGGTGGAATCCTGGCTGACCAGGGTATCGCCAAAGGCGATCCAGGCCTGGGCACGAAAGGCAGCCCACTCCTGCGCGCGAAAGGCCGGCGGGCAATTGGTGTTGTTGACGAGCTTGCTGAAATAATCGCGGGCATCGTTCCACCCGGCGCGGTCGAAGGCCACCCGGCCGGCCATCATGCGGGCGTGGAAGGTCAGCTCGGTAACGGGCCAGTTGGTATTCTGGTAGATGACCTGGTAATTCTGTTCGGCGGCCTTGAGGTCGCCCAGCACCCGGTAGTAATAGCCGGCCAACCACCATTGCGCCAGCGGGGCGAACTCGGTTTCGGGGAAGCGCGCCAGGAAATTCGTGAAATAATTAAAGGCATTGGTTTGGAGATTGGCCTGGGAGCAGGCGCGGGCGCGGGAATATTCGGCGCGCGCCTGGCCGGGATGGTTGGTGAAGACCTCCAGCCAGCGGGTGTATTGATCGATGGCCTCGGTCCAATGGTCTTCCAGTTCGTAGGTGCGGGCGATGGCCAATTGCACATAGGGCAGCAACGGGGAGTTGGGCGAGCGAGTCCCAATCCCGGAGAAGAGTTTGCGCGCGGCCGCCGGGTCGCGTTGCCCCACTTCCTGTCCCGCCAGCAGCGCCGCCCCGTCCGTATAGGAGCCGTGGGGAAACCACGCGAGGATTTTGTCGAGCGCATTGGTCACGACGGGCCAGTCATTCGCCGCTAAACCGGCGCGCACAATTTCATAGAGCGCGGGCTCAAACAGCGTGTTGGTCACTTCCGGAAACGCGGCGAATTTGTCCACGACCGCGCTGTAACTGGTAACGGCAGCGGCGAAGTTCGTTTGAGAAAACTGGGCGTCACCGAGTTTGAACCAGGCCAGGGCGAGGTCAGTCGAGAGCGGCAGCCGCAGCACGGCGGACTGCAAAACCGACTGGCTTTCGGCCATCCGGTTCTCCAGCCAAAAGCACCAGCCGATATCCAGGAGGACTTTCCCGACCAGCGGGCTTTGGGGGAATTTATTGGTGAAGGTCTGAAAATCGGCGAGGGCCTGCTGGACCCGGTTGGTCAGGGCAGGAACATTGGTGGAAACGACCACGACCGCGACGTTGGTGAGGGCGGCCTGGTGCTGGCGCAAATGCAACTCGCCGAGTGTCAGCAGCGCGAGGTCCCCGCAAGGGGCGCCGGGGCATTGTTCGATGAACTTCTGGAGCGCCTGCGTGGCGTCCGGGATCCGGTTCTGCGCGAGCGAGATTTCCGTGATTTTGACGACTGACTGGCGCTGGCGTTCCGGGGGCGCGCCACAGCCCAGGTTCCGCTGGTAGGCGGCCAGGGCTTCGGGCAGCCGTTGGCTACGCTCGAGCAGCTCCGCGTAGAGCGCGAAGCTATCCGCCTGGAACTCGGGCTGGCCCGCCGCGGCCGCAATGGCGAGCAGGTTAGTGGTCGCCTGGAGCGCCGGTTCGGTGCGGGCGGTGGCGGCCAGCACCCGGCAGAGCAGGAACTGCCGCTGCCAGTTGAGCTGGGCGTTCAGCGGCCGGTCCACCAGCGGCTGCAGGGTCGCTTCCGCGAGGCTGTGTTCGCCGTTTCGCAGGTAAGCCTCGCTCAGCAAAAGATAGCCGCGGGCGACCATTTCGTTCGTCACGTTGGCGCGGGTCGCCGCCTGAAAGACTCCGTTGGTCTGCCGCAAGATTTCCAACACGCGGGGCCACTCGGAGAGCCGCGCGCGGGCGGTCGCCTCGCGGACTGTCGCCTCGAGGCGGCGCGGCGAATCGGGAAAATCGCGCGCCAGCGCGCCGAACCGCTCCGCGGCTGTTTGCAGGTCGCCTTTTTGGCTGAGGGCCTCCGCCTGCCAGAACAGGTATTCATCCGTTCGTTTGCCCGCCTGGCTTTGGTGCGCCGTCAACAGCTCGAGCGCGCCCGTGGAATTGGTCAGTTTGATCCTCGCCTCCGCTTGGTACAACACCGCCTCCGGCAGCAGCGGCGAGTTGGGAAACTTCTGGCAAAACTCGGCAAAATCGGCTTCCGCCTGTTGATAGAAACCGGCGGTCAGCTTTTGGGCCGCGGCCTCAAATGCCCGGTTTTCCGGCGCCGTCGCCGCCGGCAACCCCAGCTCCACGGCAAACAGCAGAACCCAGATCAAAATCGAGCGGCGCGGAACCGACATATCAGCGAGAGGCTAACCTAATCTACTCGCGAACGAAACCAGATTCGATGAAGTCGCCTCGTGAGGTTTGCATACGATAACAGAGCCTGCCAAAGCGCTAGCAGGATGGCGAGGATCAGAAGCGCCAGGCAAGCGGGAATTGGCCGCGACTGAAAGCCTTTAGTCATTTGTGGAGGGTGGCCGTTGCGGCGTTGCCGGCGCGTGGACTTTAGTCCGCAGCAATCCCCAACCGACCATTGCCTCCGGAATGCGGATGACCTGTGCCAACGGGAGTTGCTGCGGACTGAAGTCCGCGCGCCGGGCACTCCCCGCAGCAAAAAACCGTAGCCGACTCTGGCGAGGCGTGCTTAGATCGCACTATGACCTTGCTGCCACTTGCGCGATGGAAGGCCTTGCCGCTGGTCGGCGGCCTCGTCACCTGCCTGCGACTGTTTGCCGATGAGCCAATCCCGTCCGCTGATCAGTCAGTGACCATTGTGCTCGATGCCGGAGCGACCGCGCCGGTTCGGTATGGCGCCGCGAAACTTAAGACAGTGCTGGAACGGAAGGGGAGGCAAGTCCTCGAGGGAGGCGTGGCCCGCGCGGAGGCGGGTGGTGCAATCGTCATGGCCGGCTCCATGACTGGCCAGGGCGAGGCCGCCAAACTCCTGGCCGAATTGCGACTCACCCCATTAACCACACCGGAATCATTGCGGATCCGCAGACTCAGTCGTGAGGGCCGGACGGTGCTGCTGGTAGCGGGATCGGATGAACGCGGGCTGATGTATGCACTACTTGATGTGGCCGACCGTGTGGACTGGGCAAAGCCGGGCGAAGAGTTGTTCAGCGAGGTTCGCGACGTTGAGGAGACGCCGTTTGCGCCGGAACGAGCGCTCTCGCTCTACACGTTCAACCGGGCTTACTGGGAAAGCCGGTTCTACGACGAAGCCTATTGGGCGCGTTATTTCGATGTGCTGGCGCAGAACCGGTTCAACTCGGTGGTGGTAATCTTCGGCTACGAAAACGGCGGTTTTCTGGCGCCGTGTTATCCTTACTTCTTCGATGTGCCAGGCTTTCCGGAGGTGCGGATGGTGGGCATTACACAAGAGCGGCAGCAGCGCAATCTCGCCGCGCTGAACCGGCTGATCCAGATGGCCCACGACCGCGGGCTCAGGTTCACCGCTGGCATCTGGGACCACATCTACCGCGGCGGCGTCCAAGGCGGCGGAATCCCGGGCGCGGATGATGCCACGAAGCGGCCCGTGCCCGGCCTGGTCTGGGGCGTTACCGGGTCGAACCTCGTTGCCTACACAAAAGCGGCGTTGGCCGAGTTCGTCCGGCACGTGCCGGCGCTCGACGCGATCCAGTTCCGTATGCACGATGAATCCGGTCTCAAGAACAGCGAACAGGAAGGCTTTTGGCGGGATGTGTTTCAGATGATGAAGCGTGAGGCGCCGGGCTTGCGCCTGGATCTGCGGGCCAAAGGGCTGCCCGATTCTGTCATCGAGAGCGCCGTGGCGGCGGGCGTGCCGTTCCGGATCACTACCAAATACTGGATGGAGCAGATGGGCCTGCCGTTTCACCCCACGCATATCAACAAGGAAAATCAGTTCGACCGCCGGCACAGCTACGCGGACCTGCTCCGGTATCCACAGCGCTACCGCATGCACTGGCGGCTGTGGAATGGCGGCACCGCGCGCGTGCTGTTGTGGGGCGACCCGGATTACGCCAGGCGGTTTGCGGAAAGCAGCCGGCTCTACGAGGGCGACGGCTTCGAGGTAAACGAACCGCTCTGCACCAAGATGGAGGCCCAGCCACACGACGCCACGCCCTTCTCGCTGCTAGCCGATTCGCGTCGTTATTACGACTATGAGTTCGAGCGTTACTGGCACTTCTTCCAGGTATTCGGCCGGCTTGGATACAATCCCGCGACCCCGCCCGCGGTGTGGCAGCGCGAGTTCGAGCGGCGCTTTGGGGCGGACGCCGCGCCGTTCGTCGAGCAGGGCCTGCACCTTGCCAGCCGCGTGCTGCCGCGCATTGTCGCGTCGTGCTATCCTTACAGCGCTTTCCCGATGACACGCGGCTGGGCGGAGAAACAGCGCCTGGGGGATCTGCCGGCTTACGCCCGGGCCGAGGGCAGCGACATCCAGCAATTCGCCAATTTCGACGAGGAAGCGCAGTTGCTGCTCGAGGGCGGCGAGACCGCGAAGTTGCGACCCGCCGAGAACAGCCGCTGGTTCGCCCGGACCGCCGCGGACATCCAGGCGCAGGTTGCAGAGGCTGAGCGGCACATCGGCAGCCGCCGGAACAAGGAATTCGATTCGACGATCACCGACCTGAACATTCTGGCCAATCTGGCTCTTTACCATGCGCGACGCATTCCTGCCGCCGTCAACCATCGCCTGTTTGAGAGGTCTAAAGATCCCGCGGCCCTCGACGAAGCGATCGGTTATGAACGCAGCGCCGTCGACGCCTGGCGCCAGCTCGTCGCGGCGGCCGCGGACTTTTACGCCGAGGACCTGATGATGGGCGTTCGCGGAGCGAACCTCTGCGGCCATTGGCGGGATGAACTTGCCGCGCTGGAAAAAGGACTGACCGCCCTGGAACGGCAGCAGCGGGAACTCAAGCCAGTTGTTGGTGCCAAACCAGCGCCACGATATCCCCCGGACATCATTACCAACTTCGTTCGGAGGCCCGTGGTAATTCACCAGCCTGTTACCACAGCGCCCGTCGGCCAACCGCTCGCCATCGTTGCCGAGGTGCGTGACCCGTCTGGCGTTAAGTGGGTCCGCCTGCGCTATCGCAGCGTCAACCAGCACCAGGACTATCGCACCCTCGAAATGCCACCTACTGGGAAGAAGGATCAATACCGCGCCGTGATCTCGGCCGGGGATATTAATCCCACCTGGGATCTCATGTATTTCATCGAAGCAATGAACTCTAAGGGCACCGGCAAAATCCACCCCGACCTGAACCAGGAGACGCCCTACGTCGTGGTGAGACTTGAGCGCCCGCGGACCTAGACCGGATAATTCTCAGTCGTCGACGGTCTCATTAACACCGGGGCTTCAGCCTGCGTGGTCGCGCGCGGCGCGGAGTTGCCCGCATCAAACCAGGGCGGCCTTTCGCTCGTCAAGCCAGGCCACCGCGGCATCGAGGGTGCTCAAATCCCCCAGCGTGGTCACCTTGAGTTTGGACGCAAGCCCGCTCCGGTCGAACAGGGCGAGGCAGGGCTGGTCCAGGAACCGGCTCGAATACTTGATCGCTTCGAAGGCGGCGGGATGTTGCTGCACCGCCAACCCCCAGGCCTGGGGAACGGCGAGGTCGGCCGCCATCAGGCTGGCCTTGTCGACGTCCATCGCGTCGCGGGTCCGTTCCAGGGTGACCGCGCAGACGTGCAACTCGGGAACGCTAATCCGGCTCACGGAGCAGCCCTCCCATTTCGCGGCGGAGATGACCCGCCGCCCCCGGAAGATGTCATCCCCGAAATATTCCCAGAGACAGGTCGGGATGGTAGCTGCGAGGTAGAGCAGCGGAAACGGGCACTCGGAATGGGAGAACCGGTGGTGAGGAAGCCGACTGAACAGCGCGGCGGGTGCCCCGGATCGATGCACCCGGAACCAGGCGCGCTGCGGTTGGCGGGTGACGGGGATGGGCCGCCGGGCAAATTCCGATGAGGGCTTTAACTGCCGCCGCGCGGGAGTCGGATTACTCGGCATACGCCTGGGCGGCCAGTTGGACCTCCTTCAGTTTGCCCTGGCGAAGCAAGTCAAGGGGCCGCTGATTGCCCAGGCCGCCTCTTTCCTGGAGGAAGAAGAGAATCTTGCCCCAGGCGTCCAGGCGCTGGTCCCGGTTGAGAATCTCCAGCACCGGCTCCAGGCCGGCCAGTACCTGGCCGTGTTCGCTGAACTGCCACTGCGGGAACCGGGCCGCCTGGAGCCGTTCCTCCCGCCAGGCCAGCAGCCGGCCCGCCGCCTGCCGCTTCAACACCGCGGTCTTGGAGATCTCGAGGAGGCGGGCCACGTCCTCCGACGATAAACTGCCGCCTTCCGCTTCCGCCAGTTGCTGCCGGGCGGCCAGCCCGCGGGCGTAGGCCCGCGCCAGTCTGCCTTCCCGCGATTCCCCGGCGCCCAGGGAAGACTCGAAGGCGAGCCCCACCAGCCGCGCCAGCGTGCCGGGAGCCTGATCCCGGTGTCTGCGGATCACGTCGCTGATTTCCTCCACCACCGCCCGTTCGCTGGAGGTCAGCTTCATCTTCAAGCCCTTGTTCGCCAGTGTCGCGGTCATAACGGAAGCAAGGTCGCGCGGGTTTACAAAATTGTCAACCTTGTAAACATTCGGAGTGCGCGCCCTGCCACAGGTGTGAGTAATAGGCAGGCGGTGGTGAGGAGGGACAGGCGGGCGGTGGAGCCTGGTTGGTGCAGGGCCCATGGTCCCAATGCATGCGCGAACGCAAAACGAGGCTGCTCATGAACCGCATGGTCCGCCCATCCCGGCCCGCGAGGCCACGCCGGGCTTCCCATTCCGCCTACTCACCGACGGCGCGATAAAACCGCCGTTCCTGCCCGACGACGGCCGCGTCGCGGAAGTACATCGGCACCATATTGGCCTGGAGGTTGGCGATGGTGGTCCAGCTCACGAGGTCGGCCGAGGCCTCGACCCGGTAGCTGCGTCCCACCGGGCCGTCGAACTTCAGCCACAGCGAGTCGGTCGCCCAAACCCACGGCGCGAACCCGAGCCGCAACCCGGCCGGTTCGGCAATCGGCCCAACGCGGTAAAACCGCCGCTCAAAGCCGCCCCCCTCGAAGTCGTAAATCGTGGTCGGGTCCTGCGCGCAGACAAAATCCAGCACCCGGGTCCAGTTGACGAGGTCGGACGAGGCCTGGAGTTGGTAGGATGCGCCGACGACGCCGAACACGGACATGACCGACGTCCCGCCCGGCTGGAACCGGGCGTCGGCGATTCGGACCACCGGCGGGCCGGTGATATTGACGGTGACCGTGGCGGAGACCTGGTTGTTTTGCAGGTCGAGGTCCGCTGGTGCAGCGCGGCCGGCATAGAAACTGAGGTAGTAATCACCGCTCTCGGTGACGGGCAGCGTGATGGTGTTAGTGCGCCAATAACCTTCCCCCGGCATCAACGTGTGGGTTTCCGGGTAGCTCGCCAATTCCAGACCCAGCCCCATGTTGCCCGCCCACCTCAGCCGATCAAACCATTGGCCGGCAATCGGCCCGATACCCTCATTCACAACGTGCCACACGGCCGTAATAGTGGGATTGCCCGGGCCGGTGACCTCCCGCGGCACCAGGAACGATGACACCGCCAGGTCGGGCGGCGGTGTCAAGTAAAACGTCACCGGCACCGCGAGCGTGTTGTTGAGCTCGTTGGACTCGAGCGTGGCGCCAAACGCGTCGGTGGCGAAGATCAGATAGTAGGTGCCGCTGTCCGACACCGGCACCTGGATGACGTTCGTGTGCCACTCGCTCGCGCCGGGCTCGAACGGAGCGGTCCGCTGCCAATAACCGCAAATCGCCGGGAGCCAGGGTCCGCCAAGCTCAGGAATTCTCGAGAGATACACCGCGTCAACCAGCGGCCAGGTTTGCCCGGGCACCGTCACTGGCGGCAACGCCGGCCCGATGCCGCAGTTGGTCACGCCCCACACCACCGTCATCGTGGGATAGGGCATGCCCGTCACGACGGGCAGCGCCGTAAACCCCAGCGGCGCGAGGTCCGGCGGCCTCACATCCACCGTGATCGAGCGCGTCGCGACATTGTTCGTCAGATTGGACTCCGCGACGGCCGACCATGAATTCGCGATGAACTGCAAGAAATAGGTGCCGTTGGTGTCAACCGGCAGCCGGACGAGGTTGGTGCGCCAGTAGCTGCTCCCCGGCGCGACGGAATTCGTTTCCTCCCACGTATCGACCAGCACCAGGTTGTCGAAGTTCGTCGAGCGCGACAGCCAAAGCACATCCTCGCGCCCGCCTTGCCAGAACACGGTGTCGGCGGGTCCGGCGCCCTGGTTCGTCACCCCCCAAATCAGCTCCACCGTGGGATGTATCTGGCCCGTTACCGACGCCGGGCCCAGGAACGCCACCGTCGCCAGGTCCGGCAGCCTGACCGTGCACTGGACCGGCGCGACCGCCAGGTTGTTGTTGGTGTTGATTTCGTGCAGCGCATTTTCCCCGTCAGCCTCGAACAAAAAGTAGAACGCGCCGTCGGCGGTCACCGGCAGCCGCACGTTGTTCGTGATCCATCGAACTTCTCCCGGCGCCAGCGCGGTCGTTTCGTCTGTCACGGCGAGGTAACTCGCGCTGGGATCAAGCGCCGGTCTGGTGGAGAGATAGACCCGCGCGCGCCAACTCCCCCAGACCGTCGAGGCGACGCCCGGGCCCTGGTTGGTGATGCCCCACACGATCGTCGTCCGCGGGTTGGGCCCGCCGCTGATGATCGAAGGCATTTGGCTGACGATCGGGAACACGTCCGAAGGCCGAATTTCGATCGGGATCGGGCCGAAAGCGACGACATTGTTCGAGTAGTCCGATTCGGGAATCGCGCGGTCGTAGTTGGCCCGCAGGATGAGGTAGTAGCTACCCGACTCGAAGACCGGCAGGCGCACCGAGTTGGTGCGGCGGTATACCTCACCGGCCGCCACGGGATTGTCCTCCCGGCTGTAGAATGCCTGCGCTTCGCTGCCATCCAGCACGTTGGTCCGCGACACATACAGCGTGTCGTACCAGGAGTAGTAAGGAATGGCTGCGCCCGGGCCGCGGTTGGTGATCGTATAAACCACGGAAATGGTTGGGGCGACGGAACCGACGACGGCCGGAGGCATCTCGAGGGCGAGCGGCGTCAGGTCGGCGGTGGTGACGTTGATCGTGACGGGCGAAACGAGCAGGTTATTGGTCTCCGAACTCTCCCAGACGACGTTGCCGTAATCCGCTTCCACCACGAAATAGTAAGTCCCGCTCTCCGCCGCCGCCACCTTCACCCGGTTCGTTCGCCACCGTTGTTCCCCCGCGGCCAGCGGTTCCTGGTCGCAGACGTCGTCTATGACCGGGCTGTACCCATAGTAATCCGGAGAGCGCGAAAGGTAGACCCGGTCGCACCAGTTATAGTATTGGCTGGGAGCGGCCGCACCGCTGCCGGCGTTGGTGACGCCCCACGCGAGCGTTATCTCGGCGTTGGGTGAGCAGTCGATTTGGCTGGGCAGATTAAAGGCCAGCGGCACCAGGTCCGGCGGCTGGATATTGACCTGGATCGGCACGACCGCCGTGTTGTTGGAGTAATTCAGGTCGTGCAGATCCCGGAGGTCATCGACGCTCAGGATGAGATAATAGGCGCCGCTTTCGAGCACGGGCAGGTTCACGGTTTTACCGCGCCAATAATTGCCGCGGGGCGTGATCGGTCCGGTTTCCTCATTCCAACCAAACGCCCGGTCGGTGGGATCGAGCACGGGATCGGCCGACAGGTATAGGTTGTCGTGCCAATAATCAAAGCCGCGGGCGGTTTCGGGGCCCTGGTTGGTGACGCCCCAGGTGAGCCTGACCGCCGGGTTGTAGCTGCCGGTGACTTCCGCCGGCGCCTTGAAGTAGATCGGCGCGAGGTCCGGCGGCTGGACCTGGAAAGTGATCGGCACCCGGATCTCGTTGTTGTCGTAGGACGACTCAAATAGGTCGCCGTACCGGTTCACCACCAGAGTCAGGTAATAAGTGCCGCTCTCGCTGACGGGGACGCGCAGGGTGTTGGTCACCCGGATGCTCTGGCCCGGCTCGATCGTCTCGTCGTGGTAGAATTGGCCGATCTCGGAGCCATTCTCCGGCGGTGGCGTCGTGCCCAGCAACAACCGGTCGTTCCACCCGAAACCGGCGGTGCTGCCGCTGCCCTGGTTGGTGATCCCCCAGGCGATGGTCACTGTGGGATTCACCGGGCCCGCGACCACGGCCTGCACGTCCAGCCCGAACGGCACGAGGTCCGGCGGCGAAATGTTGAACGTCACCGGCACCACCAGCAGGTTGTTGTCCAGGTCGGATTCCGAGAGCGAATCCTGGTAATCCGCCACGAAGATCAAATAATAGGTGCCGCTCTCGACGACCGGCACCGTCACCACGTTCGTGCGCCAATACGTCTCGCCCGGCTGGATCGGGCCGAATTCGTACGCCTCACGCAACACGGGAGTGTTGTACTCCACCGTCGGCGTCGTCGAGAAATACAGGATATCGCGCCACGCGCCTTCGGCGCGGCCGATGCCCTGGTTGGTGACGCCCCAGGCGACGGTTACCTGTGGTTTCGGCGTGCTGTTGAGGACGGGGGGCACGTCGAGCGCCAGCGCCGCCAGGTCCGGCGGCTGGATTGTAAACGTCACCGGCACCCGGATCATGTTGTTGGCAAAATCCGACTCGTAAACCGCGCGGTTGTCGTCGGTGAGGAAGAACACGTAGTAGGTGCCGCTCTCGAGCACCGGCACGCGAAAACTATTGGTGCGCCAGTAGCTCCTGCCCGCGGGCAGCAGCGTCGCTTCGCTTTGCTCGGCGACAAACCGGGCCGAGCCGTCGAAAACGCTGTTGGTCGAAAAGTAAATCCGGTCCAGCCACGAGCCCGCCCGCAAGGCTTCGGCGGCGCCCGCGCCCCGGTTCGTGACACCCCACGCAAAAGTCAGCGTCGGGTTCGGCGGGCCGATATAGCTGTTTGTCACCTGTAATGCCAGCGGCGTGAGATCGGGCGAGAGGATCTCGAAACGAATGGGCACCGCCAGCGTGTTGTTGTTTTCGTTCGACTCGAAGATGACGTTGTTATGGTCGGTCTCGAAAACCAGGTACACGTTGGTGCTGGCGGCCACCGGCAGGCGGGTCGGGCTGCCGCGCCAGTAGGCTTCTCCGGCCGGCAATGGCCCACTCTCGCTCGTGCCCAGCAGGTTGGCGAACGCGCCACCCACAGTCGTGTCGCGGGAGAGATACAGCGTGTCCACCCACGCCTCCCAGCCGATGGCGGCCGCGCCCGTGCCCTGGTTCTGAACGCGCCAGGCAATCGTCGCAGTCGGGAACGGCGAACCCATAACCAGCGCCGGCGCCTGCAGCTCGACCGGTACCAGATCCGACGGTCGAATCGTGAACGTGACCGGCACGACCGCGATGTTGTTGGTTTTGTCGTCTTCGTAGACATCGCCGTAACGGTCGGCCTTGAAGATGAGATAGAACGTGCCGTCGGCGATCACTGGCAGGACAAAGGTGTTTGTCTGGCGGTAAGCCGCTCCCGCGGCCAGCGGCCCGCTCGCATCCCAGGCGGTCAACGGAAGGTCCTGGCTGTCCAGCACCGCGTCGGTCGAAAAGAAAACACCGTCGTACCAGGTTTGTCCTCCGGTCCTTGCCAGGCCCGGCCCCTGGTTGGTGACGGCCCAGGTCACCGTCAGCTTCGGGTTGGGCGGGCCGGTGTACTCGCGCGGGACTTCCGCCACCTGCGGCACGAGGTCCGGCGGCTGGATGGTGAAAGTGATCGGCGCCACCACCATGTTGTTGTCGTCATTCGACTCGATGAGTTCTTCCCGGGCATCCGTCCGGAAAAAGAAATACCAGGTGCCGCTGCGGACGATGGGCAGAGAAATGCCGTTGGTGCGCCAATAGGCGCGGCCGGGCGCGACGGGGCCGGAAGTCAGTTCTTCGTTCAACCTCGTGGCGGTATCGGTCCAAACCGGGTTGGTGGCCATGCAGATCTGGTCGTCCCAGTATTGGTAGCCGATGGCCGCGCCCGCGCCCTGGTTGGTGATCGCCCACACGAACCAGATAACCGGGTTGGGCGGCGATGTGATCGCGGCCGGCACCTGCCAAACCATCGGCGCCAGGTCCGGCTTTTCGATGTGGAGCGTGAAGGGCACCGCCAGCAGGTTGTTGCCCCGGTCCGATTCCACCAGGTCCCCGTAGGTGTCGGCGCGAAAACCGAGGTAGTAAGTGCCATCCACTGCCACCGGCAAACGAACGTCGTTGGTCTCCCAATAGGTGCTCCCGGCCGGCACCGTCCGGTTCAGCCACGCGCTCCACAGTTGAATCGCGCCCTCCAGCGCGGCGTTCGTCGCAAAATACACCGTGTCGGACCAATAGCCCAGCGCGGGGCCGATGCCCTGGTTCGTCGCGCCGGACACCACTCGCAGCGGCGGGTAGGGAGGACCGGTCATCGTCGCCGGCACTTGCGCCACCGGCACGAGATCGGGCGGCAGGATGGTGAACTCGACCGGCACCACGAGCGTGTTGTTGGCGGGGTTCGCGTCATAAAGCACGTCGGATGCGTCGGTTTTCAGAATCAGATAATAAGTGCCGCTGCTCACGACCGGGACGGTGACCGTGTTCGTCCGCCAGTATCTGCCCCCGGCCGGCACGGTGAGCCATTCTTGTTGCCAGGTCAGATTCTTGTCGTTGGTGTCGAGAACCGCGTCGGTCGAAAGCGACAGCGTGTCATTCCACGGCGGGTCGCCCACCGCCGCGCCGGGACCGAGGTTGGTGACGGCATACCGCAGCGTCACCGTCGGGTTCGGCGCGCTCGTGATCGCCGCCGGCACCACCAGCGCCAGCGGCGCCAGGTCCGGCTGCTGGATGTAGAGCTGAATCGGCGCTACCGCGACGTTGTTCGCCGTCACCGCTTCGTGCAGCGTGTTGGCGCTGTCGGTTTTGAAAATCAGGTAATAGGCGCCGCTCTGGGTGGCGGGCAGCCGGACCTGGTTGGTGCGCCAATATCTGCCCCCGGCCGGAACGGGACCATATTCGGATGGCGACCAGACTTCGAGCGCGGACGCGTCCAGCGAGCTGTTCGTCGAGAAATAGAGCGTGTCGTTCCATGAGCCGATGGCCGCGCCCGGGCCGGAATTGGTTACGCCCCAGACGATGGTGACGTAAGGCTTCGGCGGCCCGTTGGTGGCCGCCGGCGCGATGAGGCGGAGAGGGGCCAGGTCCGCCGGAGTCGCGGTGAACGCGAACGGCGACATCAGCGCATTGTTGGCGGTGGACGCTTCCTGGAGATAGTTGAACGCGTTGACCTTGAGAAACAGGTAGTAGATGCCGCTTTCGAAAACCGGCAGCGTGACCGTGTTCGTGCGCCGGTAACTCTCCCCCGGCGCCAGCGGCGCCGTGCCGGAATCCGAGCCCACATATGCCGATGAGCCGTCCAGCCACGGATTGTACGAAAGATATATCGCGTCGTTCCAATAGCCCACCGCGCTCCCCGAGCCCTGGTTGACGGTGCTCCAAGCCACCGTAACGGTCGGGCCGGGCGTTCCGGTCAGCGCCGTCGGCGCCTCCAGCCCCGCCGGCACAAGGTCCGGCAGGACCTGGCACCGGCTGCACGGGACGACAAAAAACGACGCGAACGCCAACACGACGTGTTGAAGTTTTTTCATAATGAGCCCGCGGAAATGTTGTGTGGGTTATACCCGGCAGACGGCCTGGTGTCAAACTAAATGCCGGCAAAACCGTATCGCCTCAGTCTTGGGTCGGAGCGCCGATTTCTAATCGGCTTAAGCGAACCGACGGCCTCCTGTAAGCCGAGTACAACTCGGCGCTCCGACCCAAGGCTGAGGGGGTACGCAGAACCGTCGACACCCAACGCCTCGCCTCTGAACCCCGGAGGGAAGACAATGAACCTTCCATAAAGCAAGTGCCACCTCTCCCCTATCCCCTCTCCCCCGGAGGCGGAGAGGGGGACCCGGTCAGGCGGCAAGATGAATTGGATCGCCTGGTGGGGGCGAGCGTGAGTTGAAGTATCGGTCGTCAACCGTCGACAGGGCTTCGGACGCCCAAACAGAAGCATCGGTGTCGCATCTCAACATCTGACAATTCACCGCTTCGGGAGATTAGCCTTAACCAGGACGAGACCGAAGCCGGGCCGGGGAACCTACAAGTCATCCAGGGGGCTCCTGGTGCCGGCCCCGCCCTGGCGCAGGACATGGGTGTAGATCATGGTGGTGGAGACGTCATTGTGGCCGAGCAGTTCTTGGATCGTGCGGATGTCCGACCCGCGCTGGAGCAAGTGCGTGGCGAAACTGTGACGAAAGGTGTGGCTCGAGACGCGTTTGGGGATGCCGCTTTTGGCTGCGGCGGCCTTGATGGCTTTGTTGACGGTGGCTTCATCAATATGGTGCCGGCGCACGATGCCCGACCGCGGATCGGTGGATAGATCTCGGGCCGGGAAGACGTACTGCCAGCCCCACTCACGCGGGGCGTTGGGATACTTGCGGTCCAGAGCCCCCGGGAGGTAAACGGCCCCGCCTCCATTCTGCAGGTCCTGCCGGTGGACTAAGCGCACTCCTTCCAAATGCTCCCGCAGGGGTGCTATTAGCCCCTCAGGCAGCACGGTGTAGCGGTCCTTGGCCCCCTTGCCGTCGCGGACAGTGACCTGCTGCATCTCGAAATCCAGGTCGTGGACACGCAGGCGCAAGCCCTCCATCAGCCGCAGGCCACTGCCATAGAGTAGCTTGACGACCAATTGCGGAACCCCGGCCATCCCCGAGATGACTTGCTTGACCTCCCCGGCTGTCAGCACGACTGGAACCCTGACCGGCCGGTCGGCTCGCACCGCGTCCACGTTCTCAAACGGCTGATGGAGCACCTCGCGATACAGGAACAGCAAAGCGTTGAAGGCCTGGTTCTGGGTTGAGACCGCCACGTGCCCGTTTACGGCCAGGTCGCTCAGAAACAGTTCGACCTTGTCGGTCCCGGGAAAGAGCTCCTCCCGTGCCTTCATCTGGTGAAACTTGATGTAACGCTTGATCCAGTCGCAATAGGAGCGCTCGGTGCGGATGGCGTAATGCCGGACTCGGAGCACCTCCCTGACCTGTTCCATCAGTTTAAGCTTGGGGTTGGGAACGACCAATTCAGGCAAGGGCTTTCCGGGCGCGCGCCACAGGCGTTTTAATGGCCGGCGTGGTTCCGGCGGTTCCGGCGCATTGGGTTGACTGATTTCTGAGGGCGTCATATGCTGGCATCATTAATGAACACCCAAGCTCTGGCAATTCCCAGTTTGTGCCTTAATATCAACTTAACAGGAAAACTTTCCTAGTAATCAAATAGTTAGCCGCATGAGCGCGAACTACGCAACGAAGGTTTCCTTGGCGATGCCTTTTACGTCGGCAGTGGTTGCCATCGTCACGGCGGTAGCCGCACACGCTGGCCTCCTCGTTTGTATACTTTCCGCTCTCGGGGGCTTTGTTGTCGGCTTTTGCATGGGCGCATTGTCGGTCGGACTTTCGGGCCTGTTCCTCACACGTCCCGACCGAGGCGGCAGTTCACTTGTTTTGATTGGTTCTCTGGCAGGATATTTCCTCGTGCCACTCATTTTCTTAGTCGCATCCTGCGTGGCGACAGTTTTTGGATTGAGATGGATCTTGTGACTCGACATTTGGCGGCTAACCACCGCACGCAGCGGACCCCGGGAGTCCGTCCTGTTTGCATCCTACGCCAGTGGCGCGGGGCCGCTGGTGCGGACCGTTAGCCGAATGCCCTATGGCTGCTCCCTTTGCTAAACGCCCGATCCTCGGTTCCACGAAATCCGGGAGGCGAGTGTTGTTTGCTTTTCTGATGGGCGGATTCCTGGGCGGTTGTGGAGCGTGCCTCGCTCGGCTCGTGGGACCTCACCTGTCGTCGGGTTTAGAGACGGGAGTCGTGGCGGTAGCTCTTTACATAATCGGCGCTCTTATCGTATGCACTGCAGCATACCGCCAGCGCCAAAGCCGACGATGGTTACTGGAAGTAATCGGCCTTGTTCTCTGCTACCTTACAGGGCTGAGTTTGGCGGCGGCGCTGCTGTTTCCGGTCTACTGACTATGCTAGTCATGGAGGCTAACAAGGCACATTCACTGGACGGCGTGATAGCGCTGCAGTTTCAATTCTCACATCACTCGCCCGCCGCCAGTGATGTGCAGCGTTGAACTAAACCGCTTCGCGGCAGGGCAGGCCCTTCGGCGGTAGGGTGGGTTGTCGAGTTTTTCTTCATCTGGGTGGTGGGCTGGCTAGTGTGGCAGCACCTATGACACCCTTACGCAGCCGTTTGATCGAGGAGATCAC
>DATDCV010000064.1:0-3339 GCA_036524155.1 Verrucomicrobiia bacterium | reverse complement strand
AAGCGGTCAACGCGTCGTGGGAGGAAGCGGGCCGCAAAATCCAGGCGATCTTCCTGCGCTGGGATCCGGGCCGCACCGCCGTTTACCTGGCCCGCAACCACACCCCGGAAGCGTGCGTCACTGCTGTGGGCCACAAACTCGTGTCGAAGTCGGAGGTCCGGCAGTTCCAGGTTGGCGGTCTGGAGTTACCGTTCCGCAGCTACGTCTTCGAGACCGGGCATGGACCGCTGCACGTCTATTACTGTCTGTGGGCGGACCGGGCGTTCGAGCGGGATTTCGATTCGGCGAGCCTGACCCGCCAGAGCCGCCTGGCGCCGGTGGCGGCAGGGCGCCGGCTGCTCGGCCAACGGTCACTGGAACTGGCGATTTGGGGTTGCCCCGACGCCGAAACCGCCGACACCACGATGCGCCGGCGGTTGGAGACCATCGTTGTCAGAAAACGCTGAAAGCGGGAAGTCGAAACCACGGAATACACGGATTACACGGAAGGCAAAGCGCAGCGGGGTGAACGTTGAGGCGTTGAAGCGTTAAACCGTTAAAACGTTGAAGCGTTGAAGCGGAGGGTGGCCGCGAACGGGCGCGAGATCACCGGCGCGCGGACTTCAGTCCGCAGCAAGGTTCAGTTGGCAGTTGTGTCCACATTGCGAAAGCCGCTGGTTGGCGGATGTTGCTGCGGACTGAAGTCCGCGCGCCGGTGGCGGAGCCGAGACAACCAGGACAAAGTCGAACATCACCCGAGCCACGCGGGCTTGCTGCAATCGGTTTCTTAACCACAACGGACGTGCCCCTAAACGCTCGGCGCTATTGCGAGATCAGCCGGTAAAACATGGGCTTTTCCGGCTTCGTAAGCATCACCTGGTTCCTGCCTCCTGCGACGACCGGTGTGGTGGCGGAGGTGTGCCAGTTCGTCGGATTCAGGTCCGGACTTTGCTGGACGGCGAACGCCGGAGTTGGCGTGGGCCAGGAGAGCAGCAGGTTATTAGTCGCCGTGCACGTCACCGTGAGGGGTGGCGGAGCAGTAGCACCGAGTGAGAAAACGCTCAAGCCCCAAGGGTCACCCGAATAAAGGTAGCCCTCGGGAGCCATGGCCAAATAGTAGCCAGAGGAATTACCTCCGGAGGCGGAGGCGACAAGAGTAGCGTTAGTTGGATCTGTAATATCTAAACCCAATACGCCCTGGGCGGATGAGTAGATCCAGCCACCCACATAAGCATAGTTTCCGGAAGTCACCACTCCTTGGAGGTATGCCAGCGACAGCCCGGACCAAAACTGGTGGTAAACGATAACCGGATTGGTCGGACAAGACACGTTGGCAATCCAAAGACCGTTCGTGCCATCGGTCACGCAGGCGGAGTTACCGGACAGATCGAAACCGTACGCTCCGAGTGCTCCCGCGACGACTGGGCCGCCACAGTGCTTCGGATTCGAGGGATCTGATACGTCGTAGATGGATAAGCCATAATTGTGTATCAAATACACATAACCGTCACGGGCCACAATCGCACCGCTATAGCCCCAGGGGAGACTGGCCTGGCCAACACTCCGAGGGTTTTGGGGATCGCTTACATCAAACACCCCCAATACACCTCCAACCATGTAGGCAAAGCGGCCATCGACTGCTCCGTTCTGCCACGGTCCCTCGATCTTACCGACCATAACAGGGTTGGTCGGGTTTGAGATGTCCAGGATTCTAGTGGATAAATCGTAGCCCCCGCCAAACTGGTTGCACGAGACGTAGGCATAGTGCCCGCTGATGCATACCCCGGACAAGGTGCCGCCTCCGTCTTGATAGCCGACATCCACCGGGTGGGCTGGGTCTGAGACCTCGAAAATACGAAGAGCCGAAGCAGGCGGATAGCCATAGCCTGCGGCGAACAAATAATGACCCGATGTGGCCAAGGGGCCAAAGTTCCCTGAGAGAGTGGTCAGAAGCTGAATGTTCGTTTGGGCGAACGCGGAGAAGCCACCCAAGAACAGCAGGGCGAACCAAACGAGCCCTGTTCCCCCCAGCCGAAGTAATTTCACAAAGGACCTTTCTCTTACTGATTCCGGTGCCCTGTTCAGCCCCTCACACTGAACGCAGTATAAACTCAGCTAAATCGAAATCAACGCAAATCCGCAAAAACTGTGGTTGCGGCCCCAAGCCTGCGGTAACTATGGAGACAGCCAAGACGCCTGTCCTAAAGCAAAAATGCGGTTCCTGTTTATAAACCAGGCGTTTTACCCGGATGTGATGGCGACCGGCCAATACCTGGCGGATGTGGCGGTGGCGCTGGCCGGACGCGGACACGAGGTGACGGTGATCGCCAGTCGGCGGGGCTACGACGATCCGCAGAGGATGTTTCCAAAGGAGGAAATGTGGCGCGGGGTTCGGGTGTTGCGGGTGGGCTCGACGGGGTTTGGCAAGGCGGCGAAATGGCGCCGGGCCGCCGACTTCGGCTCGTTCCTGGTGTTATGCGTGTTGCGGCTCGCGAGGTTGCCGCGCGCTGATGTGATCGTCGCGCTGACGTCGCCGCCGCTGATTTCGTTCGTCGGCGCGTGGCTGGCGAGGCTGCGCGGCAGCCGCTTTGTTTATTGGGTGATGGACTTGAACCCGGACGAAGCGATTGCGGCCGGCTGGCTCCGCGCAGGGTCGCTGGCCGCCAGGCTCCTCGAAGGGATGTCGCGCTTCAGTCTCAGGCAGGCAGCTAAGGTCCTCGCGCTGGACAGGTTCATGCGGGAGCGGATCGTGGCGAAGGGGATCGCGCCCGAAAAAATCGTGGTGGCGCCGCCGTGGACGCAGGACGGGGAGATCCGTTTCGATGCTGCCGGCCGGGAACGGTTTCGCGCGGCGCACGGGCTCGAGGGCAAGTTCGTGGTGATGTATTCCGGCAATCACAGTCCGTGTCATCCGCTGAAAACGCTGGTGGCGGCGGCGGAGTGGTTGGGGCGGGAGGAGCACGCGCGGGAAGGGGAGGCGGAGATTGTGTTTTGTTTCGTCGGCGGCGGGAGTGAGTGGGGGCCGGAGAGGGAGATCCGAAGGCCGAAATCCGAAATCCGAAAGAAATCCGAAGGCCGAAGGCCGAAGCCGAAAACTGCGGGCCGGGACCAGAAGGGGGAAACCACGGATTACACGGATTACACGGAAACTGAAGTGTCCAGTTGCCGAGCTCCGAAGCAGAAAACTGCGGACCCCGAAGCGGAAGGTCGACGGCGGGAGGAAATCCGAAGCCCGAACTCTGCGGACCGGGACCAGAAGGAGGAAACCACGGAATACGCGGATTACACGGAAGAAGAGGTTGTTCGAAAACTGCGACAATCCACTAATCCATCAATCCATCAATCCACCAATCCACTCAT
>DATDCV010000063.1:0-2915 GCA_036524155.1 Verrucomicrobiia bacterium | reverse complement strand
GCCATGGGAGGAGCGTGTGCCGGTTTACGGCGAACCCCTGCGCGCCAGCGGCGAGTCGATCCGCATTTGGGGACGCCAACGCCTCCTGGCGCTGGCGCGCGTGCTGCCGCTGGCGGAGCGGTTCCAGGTCCATCTGCTTGGCACCGGCTTGCCCAGCTTCTGGGTCGCCGACATGGGCGACATGAAGCTTACTCTCGGCTTAAGCGGTTGGACCACCAACGACTGGACGCGCGGCTCGGCGCTGGACTTGCTGGCGCCCCCCGTGCAGCCGTCGGCGGAATTGATTTCGCGGGTGGCGCAATTCATGAAAGTCCGCCGCGCAGCGGCATTCGCGGATGTGGACCTCGCCTGCGGCGGGCAGCCGGCGCAGACCGCCGCGGCGTTGAACCGCCTCGCCCACACCGGCCAATTGATCCACGACCTGCCCAATAGCGTCTATCGCTGGCGCCAGATCATGCCGATGGCCCTGGGCGAAGCCGAGCTTGGCCCGGAAAACCCCGAATTAGCCGCCTCGAAGGAGATCCTGCTTCGCAAAAAAGCGAAGATCGACTCGCGGACCCAGGCGGCGGGCGGGTTCCTGGTGACCGGGGTCGCCGACGGGAAGCCGGCGGAGCTGTTTCTCAACGCGGATGGTTTGATCAAGCGGGGCAAATGCGTTTGCTCGCATCATTTCAAGTTCGGTATTCGCGCCGGTCCGTGCCGTCACCTGCTGGCGTTGCGGACTTTGGCGATGCGGGAGAAGGAATCGGGGGTTGAAAACTCGCTCGCCGATTGGTATCAACAACTCAAGAATTTTACGGCGACCTAGAATGGAGGCTGGATCGCGAATAGAATTTGGGAAGGGCCGTGCGTGGCTTTTGAGCCTATCATGCTGCGGTGTTCCGCCGCGGTTGCGAATGCTTCCCCATGCATCCCCAAGGCCGTTGTTCGTTTGGCCCACCACACTAGTAGTGCGGTGGCCAGGACAACCCGAGGGTTCCCACTGCACTACTAGTGTGGTGGGCCTTGGTGAACGACCTTGGTCCTGAGTATGAAGTCAAAACACGCACGCCCTTCCCTTTCGACAGCTTTGTCCCCCACTTTGTCTTTCACTTTGTCACTCCCCGGGCAGTTTGACGAAATCCCCGGCACCATTCCGGAGCAAGTGAGGTATTAGCTTTATGGGACTGTTCTCCTGGCTCAGCAAACTTTTCGGCCCCCAACCGCGGCCGGCAGACCAGCGCCTGGCCGAGGTCATGAGGAACCTCCAGGAGCGGCAGGGTGGACAACCCGCTCAGCCAGCCCAGCGCCAACAAAAGCCCGCTCGCAAACTGAACCTCGACCCCGGCCAGTTTGCACCCCTGACCGACGCCCAGGTCAAGCGGCGGGCGCTGTTTGTCGGCTCGCTTTTCCGCAACCCGTGGTTCGGCCGGCGCGATTTAATCCCGCCGGTGAGTGACGACCGCACTGCCCTTATCGACCGGGGAATGGTCGGGCTGGGCCTGCTGACGCCCGAACAACTCGTTGAGATTCACGAAGTCGGCGCGCAGATGGACAAGCTGCGGCCGGACCTGGCGCAGGCGTCCGCCCTCGCCCACGAGGCTGTAAAGCTCGACGAGGAAGAGCGCAAGCGGCGCAAGGAACAAAAACAGGCCGAAGCTGCCGAACGCAAGCGACGGCACGTGGAGGAGGTGGCACGCCGCAGGCAGACGGACATTGTTTTCCTGGGCCGGGGCGTGTCCGGGGGCCTGGCGGACCGCCGGGCCAATGTCGAGAAACTGCAGCGCCTGCAACTGCCAGTGCTGGCGACGCCGGCCGATCTCGCCCAGGCGCTGAACCTCACCATCTCTCGCCTGCGCTGGCTGGCGTTCCACTCGGAAGCGGCGACAGTCACGCACTACGTCCGGTTCCAGGTGCCGAAGAAAAGCGGCGGCATGCGCGAGCTTTCCGCGCCTCACCGCGACCTGGCGGCGGCCCAGCAGTGGATCCTGATGCACATTCTGGAGAAGATTCCCTCGCACGACGCCGCCCATGGGTTTGTTCCGGGACGCGGCACCATGAGCAACGCCGTACCGCACGTGGGCCGCGCCACCGTGGTAAACCTCGACCTCAAGGACTTTTTCCCTTCCATCACTTTCCCGCGGGTGAAGGGAATATTTCAGGAGCTGGGCTTTTCTCCCGCTGTCGCGACGATTCTGGCTCTGCTGTGCACCGAGTGCCCGCGCCGCAAGGCGGGATACGGCGGCAAAGTGTTCTTTGTCGCGACCGGGCCGCGTGGCTTGCCCCAGGGCGCGTGCACCAGTCCCGCCCTCAGCAATCTGCTGGCCCGCCGGCTTGACGCGCGCCTCGCCGGTTTGGCGAAGAAGCTTAGCTTCACTTACACCCGCTACGCGGATGACCTGACGTTCAGCGGCGACGGCGAGGCCGCGGCCAAAACGGCATACCTGCTGGCGCGTGTCCGGCACATCGTCGACAGCGAGAACCTGGTCGTGAACGAGAAAAAGACCCGTGTGCAACGCCCGGGAAGACGCCAGACTGTGACCGGCATCGTAGTGAACCAGCGGCCGAACGTTGACCGGCGCGTTACCCGCCGTTTGCGCGCGATCCTCCATCGGGCGAAAAAGGAAGGCCTCACCGCGCAGAATCGGGAGAAACGCGCCAACTTCGAGCCTTGGCTTGGCGGCATGATTGCCTATGTGCAGATGGTGAACCCGGAAAAAGGCACGCGCCTCCGCGAAGCTCTGCGCTCAGTCTTGGGGTAGGGAATCGGAGATTGACGGATCGGCTCAGCCTTTGGTCGGAGCGCCGATTTTTAATCAGTTCTGTTCGGCATTTTGGGTGCTTTGGCATTGGGACAAGACCAGGCGCGCCATTTGCCCTCGGTTTTTCGCAACATCCGCTGGTGGAAAGTCGAGCCGTCTGCTTTGTGTACATAG
>DATDCV010000062.1:0-19052 GCA_036524155.1 Verrucomicrobiia bacterium | reverse complement strand
ACATGGGCGTGAACTGATGGGGTGACCTGCCTTCGCTGAGAGCTTCGGCGAGGCGAGGAAGTCCCCTGTGCGGGAACGCAGTCAGGCTGGCGGTCATAACGAACGTCAGCATGACGCAAGCACTAGACCTAAGCAACTGCGGAGCCGTGAGGTCCGTGGGAAGGAAGCTACGGGTCAAAGCTGATGAGCCGACGAACAGAAAGACCATACAAGGTTGACGGAGCGGGTGAGCTGGCACGACACAGCGCAGCCCGGTGTTCAGCTCCGGAGATAAATGGTCCGGTTGTGCAGCAAGAGTTCACGTCCTTACTCAGGGAGATCTGCGGTCCGAGCCCGGTGGCAACATCGGGCGCGGAGCTCAGCAATGAGCCTCGTGCGGCCGCAGAAGTCAGCCGAGGGCATAGTAGTGAAGTTGGCCCTTCACGAAGGCCTGAACTGGTGAGTGGAGGATCGACTGCAACAGTCTTGCCGGAGACGATGAAGCCGAGCGGCCGAGTCATCGCGCAGCGGCTGTTGCAGCTGGAGCATGGAGCCTCCTCAGAAGACCTATTGGAACGGATTCTTTCCCCGGGAAACCTGCAACAGGCATGGCTCCGGGTGAAGGCCAATGGCGGGGCGGCTGGAGTCGATGGGATGACCATCGCCCAGTTTCCCGCTTTTGCCCGGCAACACTGGGAGAAGATACGTTCGCGCCTCAGGGCAGGCACCTATCATCCGGCGCCGGTGCGCTGGGTGTTCATTCCCAAGCCCAACGGGGATTTACGTCCTTTGGGCATACCGACGGTCCTGGACCGTGTCATACAGCAGGCGATCGCGCAGATCCTGACGCCCATCTTCGACCCGCACTTCAGCACGCACAGCTTTGGGTTCCGCTACGGTAAGCGGGCTCACCAAGCCGTGCGCAGTGTGCAGGAGGCGGCCGAGGCAGGCTATGGCTACGCGGTGGACTGTGACCTTAAATCGTTCTTCGATACTGTGAAGTTCGACCGGTTGATGGTGCTGCTGGCTCGCCGCATTCTGGATAAGCGGGTGCTCCGGTTAATCGGGGCCTATCTGCGCGCCGGGGTGAAGCTGCCGGAAGGAAGCGTGGAAGCCACGACACAGGGCGTGCCCCAAGGCGGACCGCTCTCGCCGTTGCTGGCCAATATCATGTTGGACCCGCTGGACAAGGAACTGGAAAGACGCGGCCTGCGCTTTGCGCGGTACGCTGACGATTTCCTGGTCCTGGTTAAAAGCCTCCGGGCAGCACAGCGCGTCATGCAGAGCATCAGCCGGTTTGTGGAAGGCCGGCTTAAGCTGGTGGTCAACCGCCAGAAGAGCCGAGCCGCGCGTCTGTCCGAATGCGCCTTTCTCGGGTTTCAGATCCTCCGGGGAAGAATCGTGTGGACGGACAAGGCCCTGCAACGGTTCAAGCAACGCATACAGGAAATTACCAGCCGCAGCCGGGGTGTTTCGACCTTTTGCATGCTGCGGGAGTTAAAGCGATACGCGGTGGGCTGGATGAATTACTTCGGTCTGAGCCAGGCCTATCGCGTGATACCGGAATTGGACAAGTGGGTGAGGCGACGTGTGCGGATGTACTACTGGAAACAGTGGAAACGCGCACGGACACGGCGGCGACAACTCATCCGGCTGGGTATCCACCGGCTGGAAGTCTACAAAGCCACCCGCGCTCATCGTGGTTACTGGTTCATGGCCGGGACGAGCATTGTACAGGAAGCGCTCGATAATCGCTGGCTGTCCGAACGGGGAGTGCCAAGCCTTAGGGAACAGTGGGTAAAGCTGCATTACGGGCGCTCAGTCGACCCACAGGGGTCAGCGACCGTTAATCTGACCGGAACCGCCTGATGCGGACCCGCATGTCAGGTGGTGTGGGAGCCGGGAGGTCAATCCTCCCGGCGACCCGATTCGGATTCCCATTCCAAGAAATCTCTATACGATCGCGGATCCACCATCTTGAGGAAGTTAGTGTGAAGCGGTCTCGGCGGCCGTGTTGCCGAGAGGAAGTCGAGCAGTTTTGCCACTTGAACTTGAGACGTTACATAACCACTGACCTGAAACATACCATCCCCATCGGTATACTGCCGAAACTTTACCAACTCAAATCCCGCGTTCGTGGATCTGAACTGTTGCCAGGCAGGTTCGATGGCTTGAATATGGGCCGCAACCTGCTTCAGGTGCTCCAGTTGCGGCTCTGGTAGGAGTGGCTTCACGACGAAAATCCCTAGCAGATAGACTAGGACTGCACAACCAAGGTAGAGGGCTAGACGCTTACCGCTCATTGGTATCCGAACTGTTATGCGACGGGCATTCGTTTATTAACCGCCGGAAATTCCTTGGATGCCTCGTTCGTAAGTTGTTCATTGCCAACCCCGATTGTCGGAAGCTTATCTTGCCCGATTCGTTCATTACAAGACCAAAAGCAATGTGTCTCTTTACGTTCCGAGTCTCCATCCTACTTCCTATCACGTCCTGGGCGACTTGGAGCTGGGCGCTTTTGTTTTAAGAACTTTGGGAGCCAGGCTACCGAGCTCTCAGCCGGCACGCGGTGGCCGTGCCGCGAGTTCCTGCCAGCGCTCATATAAGCGCACTACTTCAGCCCTGGCAGCGTCCAGTTCCGCGATGAGGCCGTGGGCTTCGCCCGAACGGGTGGCATGGAACTGCGGGTCATTCAAGGTTGTCTCCAATTCCTGGACGCGAGCTTCGGCCTCGAGAATGTCCGTTTCCATGCCGTCCAGTTCACGCTGTTCTTTGAAGGTGAGTTTGCCCGAGCCGGGCGGCTTTGGGGCAACGGCAGCCGGCGGTCTGCCGGCTGCGGGTTTGGCGAGGGCTGCCCAGGCCGCCTGGTGGGTCGCATCCCGGAGTTGTTTCTTCTCCAGGTAATAGGAGTAATTGCCTGGCTGCACAAACAGCCCTCCCTGCTCGAACGCGACGATCTGATCACAAATCCGGTCGAGGAAATAGCGGTCGTGACTGACTACCAGCACGGTGCCGTCGAAATCCGCCAGGGCTTCCTCGAGCATGCGCAGACTGGGCAGATCCAAATCATTGGTGGGTTCATCGAGCACGAGGACGTTTCCACCGCGCCGAAGGACCTTGGCCAGCATCAACCGCGCGCGCTCGCCGCCGGACAGGCGGGAGACCGGCTCATTGACACGCTCATCCGCAAACAGGAACCGGCGCAGGTAAGAACGCGCGCTGAGGTGTTGTTCGCCGAAGAGCACCGTCTCGTTGCCTTCGGAAATCTCGTCCAGCACCGTGCCCGTCCCCTTGAGCTGCATTCGCGCCTGGTCAATGTAATTGAAAATGACCCGCTTCCCGATTTTCACCGTTCCTTCGTCCGGCGGCCGTTCTCCCAGGCAGATTCGCAACAGCGTGGTTTTGCCGACCCCATTGCGGCCGATGACGCCGGTGCACTGGGCGGGTTTGAGGGAAAGCGTGAGCCCGCGAAAAAGCCAGCGCGGGGAGTCGTCCTGCCCGACCCTGGCGCCCGCGTGGCCCAACTGGATCGCATGGTTTCCCAGCGCGGGCGGCGGCGGAATGAGCAGGTCCATCTCGCGTTCCTCGGGCGGTGCTTCGAGCCCCTTCACCTGGTAGAAAGATTCGAGCCGATGCCGCGGCTTGGAGCGCTGGGCCCGGACCCCCGCCCGGACCCACTCCAGTTCCTCGCGCAAGAATCGCTGCCGCCGCCGCTCGGACTGCTCCGCGATCTGTTGCCGAATGGCTTTGGATTCCAGATAGGCGGTGTAATTGCCGGGATGTGAAAAGCAGCGGCCATCCGAGAGTTCAATGATGCGCGTGGCGATGACGTCCAGGAAATAGCGGTCATGAGTAACAAAAATGACCGCCCCCGGGAACTCCCGCAGGAACTCTTCGAGCCATTGAATGGATTCGGCGTCGAGGTGGTTGGTGGGTTCATCCAGCAACAGCAAATCCGGCTGGGACGCCAGCGCGCGGCAGAGAGCCACGCGCCGTTTTTCGCCGCCCGACAACGCCCCGACCAGCGCATCCAGGGGCGGTGCGTCCAGGGCGCCGGCAGTGGCATTGATCCGCGCTTGCAGTTTCCAGCCATTCACGCTTTCGATCTGGTTCAGCAAGACGGCGAGTTCGCCATCGGTGCCCTGCCCCGATTCATACCGGCGCAACCACTCCAGCAGGTCGGCCGCACCGGCCTCGATGTTCTGGCGGACCGTCAGGTTGCCATCGAGCTCAAATTCCTGCGGCAGATAGCCGATCCGCAAGCCACGCCGCCGCGCCAAGTCTCCGGCATCCGCGTTTTGGTGCCTGGCCAAAATTCGCAAGAGGCTGGTTTTGCCGGAGCCGTTTCGGCCGACCAACCCGACCTTCTCTCCCGCGCCGACCAGCAGCGTCACCGATTCGAGCAATCGCTGGTGGCCATAAGCCAGCGAGAGGTCGTTGGCGCTTAATAAAGGCGGGCCGGGCACCATATCTCACGCTTTTACGAGCGTTGTTCTGCAGAAGGCGCGCGCTGCCGGTCCTTTGATTTGCTTGCGGGTCATAATCCACACATTTTTACTGCCTCCAAGCCTCGTTTTACGTCATGGTCTTGGGCGGGCTGCCAATTGAGACAGGGTGAGATAGATGAGGCGACCAAGACTACTGCCGCTGCAAGAAACGTGTTGGACCTCATTCAGTCACTGATATCGACCTCATTTTGGGCGGCATGCCAGACTCGAATCACATATACCAGCCTGGCTTCCCGATCAATCCGATAGGCTATCTTCCAGGACTTGAAGATCAACTTGCGCCACCTGGCATCCTGCTTCTCTGCAAGCACGGACCCTGCCTCGGGATGGCGAGTCAGGATCTGGGCTCGATCATAAATACCGAATCCGATCTGCCGGGCCATCTGCGGTCCATCCCGCAGAGCGACGTACCGAACAATTCCGCCCAAGTCCTCGATGGAACTCTCAGACCAGATCAGCTTGAAGTCCACGACTCGAGCTTTGCCCTGACATCTTCGTTTGAAACCACTCGGCCAGCCTGAATGTCTTGGTCCCCTTGTGCGAGGGCCGCCAAAAACGCAACCTCCTCCGCAATGGCACTGTAATCCGCATCGTCGGGGAGTCGGTGAATCGCCTGCAGGACGGCTTCTTTCGCGCTCATGCTCTTACTGTATCGCCTGGCATATTCGACGCAAGTCCCCGCATTCGTGCCGGTACGGAGAGGTCGGCGGGGAGAGCCAGCCGCTGCGGGCGTCTAAGATTTGACTCTCAGCGAAACGGCTGATGCGCAGCTTCCACCCTCAGCGCTGCGGCTGGACGTGGCGGACCCGAACAGTTTCCAGCGCGAACGGTCCCATAGGAAGCTGGAATCCACCCTCGGTAACCTTCAGTGGCGTCGCCCCCTTTGGCAGCGGACGTTCATTCGCCAATACGGCCTCCGCCGACGCCAGAGCACCGCCGGGGAATGACACACGGACGACGTCCGTTTTTCCACTCGGATTGAGGAAGCGGAGGATATAGCCATTGCCATCCTCGGCGCGCTTCAGGTTGATCAGAACCGTCCAATCAGCGTCCGCGCGCAGCAGCGAACCTCGCGCGGGCTGACGACTGGGCTCGCCAGTCTGGGTGCCTGCACGGGCTGCTGCCGGCAAAAACGCACGTGCCAGGAGCGGTTGGGCGGTTTCCCGGCCGAAGCGCGGAGCGGCCGCTTCGATCCAGGAAGATTGCCGATGGGAGCGGAGGCGAAAACGGAACCGGAAATCGCCCCCCTGCCACTCGCGGAAATTAGTGGACCAGCCATTATTGAGCGAGTTGGCATAAAGGTGGGTGTTCGGGGGACGGTAGGCAGCGTCCCAGCGGAACAGCCGAAAATCGCCGAGGGTGACGATCGTAGTGTCGACAGGGCACCAGGTGACTCCGCCCGCGGGCCCCGACACATCCACCCAGCTTTGGACCGCGAAACAGTCGCGATTCCCACCTGTTTGCAGGTCGACTTCCGGGTCGACGACAGACCCCAGGAGTTCGAGCCGCGTTTTTCCAGATTTGATCCCGAACGGGAAGGCGATGTTGCCTTGCTCGACGAGAGCGGTTGGACGTTTTCCTTCGAGAAGAACCTCACAGGCAATCCAGTCGAGTTCGTGCGGCACCGTGACGCTCTGGACGACGCGGGGCACCGAGCCGATCTCGACAGGGAAATCTTTGATTTCGAGGGGACCCTCACCGATAAAACGGGTGAAGACGGCGCCGCGTTCGATGCGGGTGCGAGCGATTTTCGGAACTACCCTGCCCGTTCCGCGTCCTTTCCAGGGGCTCCCATGCCAGCCGGCGCCTTCAGCCTTATCCATTCCTTCGTAGACATACTGGCCCAGGTGGAACGGCGCCTTGCTGTCCACCAACTCCGCGCCGGTCTGCTTGTCGACAATCGACTGGGTGCTGCCGGCCTGCTCATCGAACGAGATCCGGTATTGTGCATTCTCGATGCCCTTTGAAACCGATTCCTCCGCTGCTGCCGGTGAGGCGGTGCCCGTTTCCACCGTGTAGAGCGCATACCCAACCGCCGGAACATCGCGGGCGAGGAAGACCAGTTCGGAGCCATCCATCTGTACCGGAACAACAGCGCGGGTGGCGGCGTCTCGCAAAGCAACGGGTCCGGCGGGGCCCAAGTCGGATCGCGGAATGCGAACCAGGTCGCTTCGGTTCCAGTTGAGCGGGTTAAACACGAGGATCACTGGTTCGCGTTGACCGCGAACGCCCAGGGCAGTGCCTAAGGCTGTCAGGCCTTCGAGGGAGGTTTCCTCGGCAATCTTGCCGGCGGCTCGGGCCTCTTGTCCTTTGACCTCCCAGGAGCGGCGCATCTGGCGATAGCCCTCGCTTTGGTTGGTCTCCAAATCGCGGTCGGACGGAGGGCGCGGCTCGGGCTTGAAGCCGGCCATGCCCCAGGTGTGCTCGCTGAAGAGGAGGGACTGGATATAGCCTTCGGCAAAGCGCTTCGCCGGGTAGGCTGTTTCCCCGCCCGCCAGGCTCGCCAGCGACCACATTTTCTCGGCCGTTGGCAACAGCTCGCGCGCTCTTCGGGCGATAGCGACTTCCGGCGCCATGCTGGCGACGCCATGGATCCACCAATCCGTCAATTCCGTCCGCACGATGGGCACCTTGTCGGCGAACCGCGCTTCGATCGCATCGACGAACTCCTCCACTGGTCCGATGCGGAACCGCGGATACGCATAGCGCTCGCTGTTGCGTTTGGCCAGCTTCGCAACTTCTACCAGGTCTGCCGGCCCGACGTTGTCGCCGGTGACGTACAACGCGAGGAACGCGTCGTAGGGGTAAGTCGGATCGCGTTCGAGCGACACGAGCCGGTCTTCATCGAAACCCCAACCATAACCATCGGTCAACTGGGTCAGGACCCGGCTGCCATCGGGCCCTTCCCAGCGAAAGAGCAGCGGGGCGGTGACACCGCGGACCCCGTTATTCGCTCCGATTTGCAGGAGACGGACCCCGCTGCGGGCGAGCACCTGCGGCATGAATCGAGTGTGCCCCGGCACATCAGTCTGCTTCGCCCAGGCCACTGAGCGACCGTAGCGTTTCTCGAGCTCCGCAGCCGGATAGAAGGCGCGCACCATGTCTTCGACCCCGCAGAAGTACGAGTGCAGGGTGAACGGCGCGGCGTTCCACCCGATCTCACCCCTGGTGATCGCGGCATCGAAGCGCGCCTGGCGTTCGGCCGGCATCAGTTCCCGGATCTTGCCGAGCACCCACGTCGGGTACGTCCAACGGAAACGGTAGTCCGCAGGGAATTCGCGAGTCGCGGCGCAGTATTCGAAAATCTTGTCCAGCATCGGGCCGGCGGCATCGCTCAGCATTTGGTCAACCGGATGGGTGTAGCCGAGGTCGTAATGGGTCTTGAGGGCGGCGTAGATGGTCCACTGCCGGTGCCGGACAACGTCGACTTTGGCCTGCAAGCGCGTGTTGCCGGCCGTCACCAGTTCGCACGCGTAGGACGCCTTCTCTTCCGGCTGCGGAATGGTGAACTCGTACGTCTTGGGGCCAACCCGGACCGCCTCCGCCTCGACCTGCTGCTCGCCGCCGGGTCCTTTCACGGTGAACTTGCCCTTGCCATCCCAAAGTCCCTGGACCTGCGCGCGAAGCACCTGCCGCATTGTGCCGGCCTGCTCGACGAGGTAAGGCGTGTCGCGGAGGCGAAGACTCTCGAGGCGTTCGACCACGACGCCCGGCTCGTAACGTTCGAGGCGAATGGCGTCATACACGGCCCAGGAGCCGGCCGGGTTCACGATCCGCAGCTCGTTTTCGCCCGCCCGCAGGCGCGTGGCCGGCAGAATCACATAGGCCTCCTGCCGGTGGCCATCTCTCTCGGTGACCACATCGCCGCATTTCTCTCCGCCGACTTCGATTGCGAGTGTCGGCGGGTAGGCATAATGGGAACGGCAGAGGGCCACGAGCAAGAGGTAGGTTCCAGCCGGCTCACCCGGCAGATCGAAAGCAATCGTGAACGCGTGCGCGCGGGACCCCGCCCAGACATCCATTGGACCCGGATGAATGTAGGGGAAGTGACGCGCGGGGTCGGAGCGGCCAACCACAAAGGCGACACCCTCCGGGAATTGTTTCGGGAAGACCGAGTATTCCTCCTTTTCGCCCAGGGCGAACTCGGCTGGCCGGCCGTCGATTGCTCCGATTTGCCAGACGCGCGTCGGTTCGGCGGCGGGCAGCGCGCAGTTCAGTATAACGGCGAGGACAGTCAGAGCGCGCAGTGCGAACCCGCCGGACGCCGCGAAGTGCCTCGGAGGGCCGGAAGAGAGGAGACTTGTGTTCATGTGAGTGCTCCAGATGTATCTTGGAAACCACCCGGACACAATACCGTCGTCACATGGCCATTCCTACTGGGCCTTTCTTCGCTATTGATTCGGTGGCCCGCTCGCGGAGGCACCTTCTCGCCAGCGGCATCGAATCGGACCTCGCGCCGAGGGACCTGCCAGGCGCGACTCGGCGACTTGCCGGGGACACGCCGCCTTTGTTTGAGCTACATGAGCCGCTGCCAGAGCCCTTGTCGAAAATCCTCCTGCTGCAATAATCGGGCAATGTTCGCCAGCGTGTTCAGGTGTTTTTTTAATTCACCGGCCGGCACCAGGAACAGCACAACCAGTTTGACGGGCTTACCGTCGAGTGCCTCGAAATTGATGCCCTTGCGCGAACGGCCAATCACACCCACGACTTCGGTGACTAAATGGGTCGAGGCGTGCGGGATTCCGATTTCGTAACCGATGCCGGTGGTCATGGCCATCTCGCGGTGCTTGAGCGCCGCGGCAACGGCTGCCTGGTCGTTCGGTTGAATTCGGCGGGTGGCCACCAACTCGCTCACCAGCTCGTCAATGGCGCCCCACCGATCCTCTGAACGCAGGTCAATGGGTGAGCTGTTCGGCGCCAAAAGGTCTTCTAACTCCATAGGCTGCTGCTTTTCTGATCGCTCGAACCTGGACCGGGACCCTACTTGAGTGCGCCGATGACATCAAGGCCAGCCATCAGAAGTCGCGGGCGGTTATGGCCACGTGCTGACACTGAGGTCCTCGGGAGAAGTCGTGGGCTGGGGCGACAATTCCTACGGCCAGTCCGATGTTCCCGCCGGCTTGAGCGACGTCATCGCGGTCACGGCGGGTGGCCATCGTGCCGAAACCCGGACGTTGGAGGCCCTGCGACTCAGCTAAAAATGTTTTGTCGGTGTCTGGGCCGGCGAGCGATTTTATACACGAGCAATTCCCGGAGCTGCACCAGGAACTGTCCGGCCAGCCACAAGGGCCAACCCGTGTGAGCCCGCGCCATTTTGACGATATCCCGCGAATACTTCGTGTTGCCGAGTTGGCGGAAACGCTTGGCCATGATGCCGGCGCGGACCGAAACCAGGCCAGTCAGCTTGGTTCGCCGCACGACTCCAGGCGTCTTTTCCCGCAGCGCCTCCACAATATCCATCGTTTTCCAGATGTCCGAGACCAGCGTGGTTAAGTCGGGAGCCACTACATTAGTCATATTCGAGCCATGCCAGCGGTATTGCGCCAGGGCCTCGTTCACCAGCACGATCTTGTCGCAGTGCATGCCGAACTTCGGCCAGAAAACCATGTCGGCGTAGATCAGCACGTCCGTCTGAAACCTCTCCGGGATCGGCTGATAGTCGGTCTTCAGTAAAGTCGCGCAGAACGCCTGGTTGCCGATTTCGGCTTTGCGGGCGAGGAAGGTGTCCCGGTCCCACACTATCACCTGGCCGTCGGGTTTGCCCGAGACACTCAGGAGGCGGTTGTTTTCGTCGATGCGGTCGTCGAGGCACCAGGCGAGGCCGCGTCCCCGGCAATCGTCGAGTTGCCGTGTCATTACTTCGTAGAACCGGGGGCCGAGAGCGTCGTCGGCGTGCAGGATCTGGAGGTAGTCCGTTTCAGCGGCGAAGTCGAGGCAGCGGTTGAAGTTGCCCCAGAGGCCGATATCCTTGGGGTGGCGGATATACTCGATGGGCAAACCCTTGAAGCTCTGGACGATCTGCGTGGTGGCGTCCGTCGAAACGTTGTCCAGCACCACGACGCGATCTGGCTTGCGGGTCTGGCGGGCGAGCGACTCGAGAGTTTGTCCGATGAATGCCTGCCCGTTGCGAACCGGGATAGTCGTGGTGATGCTCACTTTCATGCCACGACAAACTTAGAAAAACCGGGATCGAAAGCAATTCACTTCACAAACTCCTCGTAGAACGTTATCGCCGAGAGAATGAATCCGATCGCGGTGATGATTTGCCGCACCCGGGGTTGCGGAATCCTTTGGGAGTAATGGGCTCCCAGGTAATACCCGAGCAGCGCGCCGCAGGTCATCACGCCTGCCTTTGGCCAGTCAATCAAGCCGGCGATGATAAACCAGAGGGCGGCCACGAGATTAATCAGCGAGCCAAGCATCGTTTTCAAGGCGTTCATCTCATGAATGTGGGTTAAGCCGATGAAACCCAGGATCGCCAGCATCAAAATCCCGATGCCTGCGCCGAAATATCCTCCATAGACAGCCACCGTGAACTGCAAGAGGATCATACCCCAAAGGCCTCCGCGAGCAGGGCGCCCGTGGCGTTGCTCTTCTGACACTGCCAGTCGTCGTAACGCACTTTGACCAAGGAACAGCACCGTCGCGAACAGAATCAGAAAAGGGACGAGCTTCGAGAAGGTTTTGTCGCTCGTGCGCGTGAGCAACAGGCTGCCAATCAGCCCCCCGGCCAGGCTTACCGGCACGAAATACCAGAGCCATCGCTTGACCGCATGAAGATGCCGGCGGTAGCCGAAAATGGAGCCCGAGGTGCCGATGACCAGCGCGAGTGTGCTGGTGGCGTTGGCAACCGTTGCGGGTGTGCCGAAAACGAGCAGGGTGGGAAATGTGACCAGGGTCCCGCCGCCAGCCACGGCGTTGATAGCGCCCCCGGCGGCTGCGGCCGTGGCCAGCCCAAGCAACTCAAATCCCGACATCGTGGGCTGGAAAGCTAGTGGAAAGGCCGCCTGACTCAAGCGCAACCCACCGGGCTGCCTGGTTCGGCAGGGCCCTCCCGAGTCTGCTCCGTTCGCGCTCGCTTCGCGGCTGGCGTAGTCCCACCGGGGGACCCGGTGAAACGACTGGACTCTCTGGCTTGCGGCTTACGCCACAACTGGTTGTGCGATAACCTTTAGTGCGTTCTTCACGCCGCGCACACCATCGATGTCACGCAGGACGGCTTCGACACTCTGCGCCTGGTGCAACGACTCGATTTCGCCTTCCAGGGTAAGCCAACCGTCCCGAACGCCGATTCCGAGTTTTTCAGGGGACACCGTCGTCAGCCATTGGATGGCTTCCCGGGCCCTGGCTTGAAGCTCCGAATCCGACGGTCGCGCACACGGTGCGCATTTCACCCGAAGATCGTCGTCTACAACCCCTTTCACCCCTTCGACGAACCGAACCACACGTTCCGTTGAAGCGCGATCGTCTTCGCTTTCCAGCGAACCGCGAAGGGTAACCACACCGTCTTCCACGGAAACACCTAATCCGGCCGGATCAATCTTGGGTTCCAACTCCAACCGGCTGAGGACCTCCTCTTTTAACTGCAAATCGGTTTTCATAAATTCCTGCAAAATCTGCCTGAAGACTAGCTAGTGGCTGCGGGTGCGGCAAGCCAAAAAATCAATAAATCGAATAGTCAGTTATTCGTCATATAAGATATATAAATAAGTATCAGTTGCCGCGGGCCGCCGGTTGCCGGCCACGCCAGGGCTGCGCTAAAGGCCGATTTCTGGGTCCGTTCAGTGGGCCATCCCCGCATTGACACCTCCGAACACGTCTGGTTCGCCAACGACCAGCTCGCCATCCGCTTCATCGAAGAAATCGATTTCGACTACTGCGCCGTCGACGCCACCGCCGCCTTAATCACCGCCACCAGCTAAATCCTCCTCCTCCTCCTCGTTCTCGTCCTCGTCCTCGCCCTCTTTCCGGCCCGGTCCCACCCCGCGCCCTACCCTCTTATCCATTGTCTATCGCCTATTGACTATCGGCTACCCAAATCCGCCACCCAACATTTGCCGCACGCCGTCCCCCACCTGCCGCTTTGAAATGTCAGATTCTCGAATTTCAAATCCTATGCCGTCCCACCCCGCGCCGGCCCACCACTCCATCACCCCAAAACTCCACCACTCCAATCCCCAGAATCCCGTAGGGATGAAAAGACAGTAGCCCAGGGTAACCCCGCTCTTTCAACCACCGGAGCTGTGTTAAAACCGCACGAAAATCCCCGACACCATCCAGCCCCACAGCCTCCGCCAGCAAATGAAAGAGCGGGGGCCACCCTGGGATCAACACCCCCCCGGAGATCCTTCCCTCTCCCCGCTTGCGGGGAGAGGGATCAAGGGAGAGGGGCTGCGCCACCCCGCCATGCCGCCAAAACCAATTCCTCCCAAACCTGCACCTTGCACTATCCCAGCGCTGAACCCGAACAGCAATCCCGGGCGGACACCAAAGGATTTCTTCAAGGTTGACCAGCCCGCGTTTTCGGGTATAAGCTACTCACAGCTATTCACTTCCCACCAAAATGAAAGCTGTTCAATACACGAACCGTTCGTCTATTGTTCAATATACGAACCCCTCGTTACCTTTTTGCACCACCACCCATTATGAAAAAGACCCAGAAATGTCCGAAGTGTGCCTCCACTGACATCGTCGCCGGTGTCGAGCTTAACGCGGGAGGCGCGAATACCGTTCACCTCGAGGTTTGCAGCAAGCAGTTGGGCGGTCTCGTTCAGCCAGTCGAGGCACGCAGCAAGGCGATGAGTTACGTCTGCTGCCAGTGTGGCTTCGTTGAGATTTATGCCGACAAGCCTTCACAGTTCCGATGTTGTTGACGTGGCACGCGGCGAGGAGTTGGCCCTCCGAGATGCTCTTTGGGCGGTGAGCACACCTTGCCACCCTACGTCGACGTCGAACAATTTGATTGAGACGACCCGCCGCCTCATGCTCCCGCTCAACGCCAGTGGGGAGTTTGAATACGCCCTTCACGCTTGAAACCGAAGGCTAGCTCGACCGAACCGGCATCAAATTCCTGGTCCGCCGCGCCCGCTTCATTTCTCTGCCCTCTCAACTCTCAACTCTCAACTCTCAACTCTCAACTCACCTCACTGATTCACTAATTCATTAATTCACTAACTGTCTCCTTGCCCCCCCTCGCCCCCGCCCCTCTGGCCACGCCCCTTCCCGGCCTCTCCCAGCCTTCGTAACTCCCTCTCAATCGAGCGAATGGCACAGGAAATGCCCTCTTCAAATTTGTTCTGAAATTTTGGTTGTTCGCGGTCCGTGCAAGAGAACGGCTAAAGGGCGAATTCAGGGCATCTCAACCACGGCCCCCCGCCAAGCTCAGTAGCCGTGCAAACTCACGCCGACCATGAACGCCCCCGCTCCCCAGACATCACCTGCCGACGAGTCAACATCCGCCCCCGCCCAGCCCCTCACCTACACCCTCGAGCCGCTCAGATCGGACGGCCCCGATGCCCTGGCTCCAGAACCCTCAGAGGGAATCCTAACCGTGCGGCTTCGGCAAATCGAGCTCTCTTGGAACGACGACGCTTTCAAGAAAACCATCACCATCAGTTCCGAGGATATCTTCAACTCTGCCACCGAAGAATCCAACGACGAAGACCCGATACCGCGCGGCCCAAACCTGACGCATGCCACCATCGAATTCCTATTCATCGGCTCCCCGAGCCCGCACGCGGTTGAAATCGCCCCGCCGAGAACCCTCAAATGCCAGTGTCCGAACGACACCCGCCGCGTCAAAAATTTCCTCTCCAAACACCACTTTATCCAGCTAGCACAGCCTCGCCACACCATACCCCTCCTGCTCCTCCTGACCGCCCTGGGCGCCCCGCCTCCAAACCCCACCTCAATCGACATCGATGATGACGACGAACACCGCTCCCGCTACTCCGCCCTCGCTCGCCCCGCCACATGACCGGCGATCCCCAGCCCACACCACCACCATGTCGCCGCTGGGGCTCTCTGGAAGTCATCCCCAGCCTGGCTGCCCTTGCATCAGTCTGGCACGATGCCTGGGGCGACCAATTCCCCCCATTCAAACGCCTCTGCCTTGAGCAGGCCCCATGGACCGTCCTAACCGTGCCCTGCCAAAGGAACTGCGGCTGCTTCCATTCGGTGATTCCTCGTCACGACCGCACCGCCGCCATCGGAGTCTGCTGCTGTGAACCACCCGCCTGCCCAGACATCACCCTGACCATCGACGACATAACCCCGCTCAAAATCAATCGCCAGAAGCTCGGCCGCGCCATTGCCCGCGCCTTTCAATGCGAGACCAGATGGACCAAACTCGGACCCCGCTTCACAACCCAAATCGGCTCCTGGTCCAGCAACGCCGTCCCCGTCATCCTCACCATTCAATACGCACCCTCGCACCTACGACAGACCGTCGCCGAACTCGTCGCCACCATCCGCAAACCATTTATTCTCTTCGCGCCAACAGCCGCCTTCACCGATGCCAAGTCGACTCAGCTCCTCCAAACAGCCGGAGCCGAATTCTTCCCCCTTGAATCAACCGTTGCGCTTGCCGCAAACGGCACCCTGCAGCCACTCCGAGACCCTACAGATCTCTTTACCCGCTTTTCCTCCCGGCCCGCGACCCCCGGCACTCCAGCCTCGCCTCGTCCGCGCTATTCCATACGCAAAGATTGCGGCGTCTGGCATCTGATCTTCGACGGCCAGGAAGCCTACATCAAACACGAACGCGGCATGTTTTACGTCGCCTATCTACTCACGCACCCCAACGAATCTTTCCACGCCCTCGATCTCATGGCCAAAATCCCCGAGATCTACCGCCACCAGCTCGGCCTGCCCGAGATCACGGACCCCTCGACCGGTAAAACCGTCATCCTCGAAAGTCACGCCCGCCTCCAGGAACGCAGCCTCGCCCTCGACGACGCCCAGGCCATCCGCGCCATGTACCGCAAACAAAAAGAACTCGAAGCCATCCTCGATGACGCCTCCGAATCCGAACCCGTCAAAGCCGAAGCCCTCCGCGAACTCGAAGAAGTCGTCGCATACCTGAACCATCACGCCCCCCGGTCGAAAGACGCCGCACGGAATGCAGCCGAAACCCTCCGCCTATCCATCAGGCGCCTACACGCCCGCCTGCTGGCCTCCACCGGCACCAACGGCAAACCCCATCCAACTCTCAAGCAATTTGCCGCGCACATTGAAACATACATACTCACACCGCGCCCGAAATGGCCCGGCCCTCCATCAGCCCTGGCCCGCAACGCGCCCGCCGGCTGTATCACCTACGACCCCACACCAGCCATCACCTGGCATCCCTGACTCACGGAATTACCTCCAACTTCACCCCGCAATTCAAGTTGGTAGTCTCTCCGCCTAACCCCAACTCGCCGGACTACCCAGCCACCGGTCCCACAGCTCCCCAGAACCCAGTCCCCTGCCGCCCCCCACTCCCCCAAATAGCTGGCAACGGCGGCCATCCCACTCGAACCAACTCACCAGCGTGGCGTACAAACGCGTGCCGCGATTTCCGGATCCCCAGAAGCGGGATGAGCCTGCCCTTCATCCTCACCTCTGCGTGATCGTCGATCATGCGACCAGAATCCTCCGCGCTCCTTTGAGCGACTAACGTTCCGCAGCAGCGGCCCCGCGCCACTGGCGTGATAAGCAAACAGGACGGACTCGCGGTGTCCGCTGACTGCGGTAGTTCGGCGGCGTGTGGTGGCTACACATGCCAGCCCCTCACCTGATGCAGGAACGTAATGCACTCATACAACGAGGACACGGCAAGGACGAGTGCAGCACCTGCAAGCAGCCACAAAATCACCGCCTGCACCTTGAAAACAGTCCCGTTCAGACGATAAATCCCAAAAGTGGCGATGAAAAGGACAAGCGCAGCGAAAGCAATCGCCGCCGGAGGTGCCCACTGAGAACGCAGGTCAGACCAAGAATCAGGAGTCGGAAGAAAGCATGAAATCGTCGCCGCCACGAAGAACGCTGCGACTAGCAAAGCAAACCGCTGCCAATTTCGGGGTATGATAGCAGCAACACTGTTCATAGCACTTCCGCCGCCGAACGCCGCGCCTCACCTACCGCCGCCGGGGAGGCAGGTGGAGCGCAGAAAGAATATACCAAACCACGCAGAGTGAGGAGCGGAAAGCGCGGGCGGCGGTTAGGTGCACGTGCCTTGTTGGACGAACTTAGATAGTGGCATCTCATGTGTGCTCCTACGGCTCTATTGAGAAGGTCAGCAACTGCTTGTGACCGCACCGCACAACGAACTGGCTATCCTGCTCATCAACGGTGATATGTCTGTCGGTGGGTTTAAGGACGAAATAGAGCATCTGCGGAACCCAGCCGCCCGGACCGCCCCGAAAACAGTAGAGGTCGATAGTGTCCATCCCTGAATACGGATATGAAACTACCCAGAAGTAACGATCGGTGTGGCGCTTCAGCGCGGGGACCTCGAACGAAAGGCTGTTGGTCTGGAAGAACTGCCGGATTTGGTTTGTCGTGCCAAACCGACCCAAGCGGCCTATATCATGAAGTGCCTCGAAATTCGATGGAGCCGGGGCGCCGAGGGCGAAGCACGCACACAAGAAACACAGCGGAAGGAGTATCCTTTTCATATCAAGTTCGCATGCAGAGTCCAACGTTCCGCAGCAGCGGCCCCGCGCCACGGACGTGAATTGCCAACAGGGAGGACTCGCGGGGTTCGCTGCCTGCGGTGGTTAAGCCGAGACATCGACGACACTCCTTCCACACCAACTGCATGTGCCTTCGGTCAACACTCTGGGATACTTGTTGGCCAGTGAGTGATGACAATGCGGACACAGCAAACCGTGCCGCTTTAGCGCCCTCCAGAGGAAAATGAACACACAAGTTGGAAGGCCGAGAAGCCAGACCCATATGAGGACGGAGAACAATCTGTTCGGGATCAGGTCTGGCCAGCCCAAGCTGAACAGATGAGAGGTGACTAAGCCGAGCGGGAGAGCGAAAAGCACAGCCAACCCGAGCGACAATATGCGCCGCTCGGATCTGCGGAACGCATCGATTCGTGAACTCAGTTGGTTATGGGTCATAAGCACGCTCAGGCTTAACGACCGCTCTCAGTGGCGCCCGGCCAGTGGTGTTCGATATGGAAAGAGAGCGCCATCTGGGCGTCCAGTGCAGAGCGCGGGTTAGCCGAACCACACGCGATGTGGCTACGATCACACATGCGAGCCTCCGAAGCGTGTGCGAACAACTCGGACGACACACCAAACGAGTATCACGGCGGTCAAAACTAAAGAGAGGTTCGACTCCCAGTTGATAGTGATATTTCCCCATGGGTCCGACTCCATGAGCATTTTGCCGTCTGGTCGATAGACCTGCATTCCAGCCGCGTCTTTTACTGGCCGCAAGACGACAACACCCTTCCTCAGAAGGCCCGAGAGAACAAATGAAATGACTGCCGCAATGAGCAGTGTGCTGGTCTTGAATCTCTTCACGGCTAACGCCCCGCAGCAGCGGCCCCGCGCCACTGGCGTGATATGCACACAGAGGGCAGGCGCGGGGTCCGCTGCCTGTGGTGGTTAGCGGCTCTATGGCCAGCAAGGAATGGTGTCGTCAACAACATACTTTGGGGAAAGGGTGAAGTTTACAACGCGCCCGTTTTCCATCCAGAATGAGACATCCAACGCCTCATCTATAAACTCTTTCATATCCTCAAATGAGTAAACCAGCTCGACTCCGGGATACATGCGGCGCAATTGAGACTTTGATAATCCGATCGGGCGGAACCCGAGAACCTCTGCCCCTGGATCGAAAATAGTAATGCGGGCCAGCTTGAACTGAACGTCCTCGTCAAACGAAAGCTCCAGGGCAAGGTGTTGGTAGCTCCATGTGGTAGAAGCACCCGATTCTGGTGGCACGTCGAGCTCCTCAACGAGATCCGGCTCTCCGAGCAGTTCGCGAACAGCAGCCCGGTCCATCCCGAGCCGGACGTGGTCGCATCCTTTGTGTGGGATCGCATGCACGCGGGATAGTCGCTAACGTCCGGCCTGAGTGGCGCGGGGCCAGTGGCGCTGGAATGGATGCAGGACGCGGCATCCCGCGTCCACTCCAGGCCGCGGGTTGGGCCGTGCATGCACGTCAAGGACTTGGATAATCCTCACCCTTGTGGCTCTCGTAGAACTCGCCTTCATTGGTGTCTGGCCGAAATCGGCGCGTAATGGTGATGGCATCGTAATCCAACTGCCCATAGAGATACCGCCGACCAATCGTGCGCCGCAATCCTGAGTAAGTGCAAGAAACTGCCATTGGCTGATAATGCGCGTTGAAATCCGGCTCGTTGCAGAAGGCGGCGTGAGCGTAGGCAATGAAAGCGGCTGAAAAGTTGCCCCGCTGAACTGCCTGCGTAACCTGCTCGATTGAATAAAATGGCCGCGTGCCAAATCGACGAACCAAGTCGTGGCTCAATCGCCTCACGTAACTCCGGACCGCCAGGTATCGCTTGATGTGGCGAATCATATCGGCTTTATGGCCCAACTGTGA